>JBCCTG010000008.1:0-19159 GCA_039198735.1 Pseudomonadota bacterium
CGCCGCCAGAGGGCGGCGGATCACTTCGTCAGTCTACAGCTTAAGTTGCCAGAGCAAAACTTTCTTGAGGTGTGTATCGAGTATATGACCGTTTTGATAAAACCTCAGCTTCCTGAGGACCCGCGTTGACGCGCTTCTTTCTGGTGCGGTCTTGGCTGTTACGATCGTGCACGGTTCTGTCCTGCGGGCAATATTCACCAGGGCGCGCGCCGTGGCTGTGCCGAACCCCTGGCGCTCAAAAAGCCCAAGGGTGAAGAAGCCGATTTCCACAGTGCCATTGATCGGTGCACCCATGAATGCACCCCCGCCAACAATGCGGTCGTGATAAACAGCACCATAGCTAACCCAAGGCACTGTGAAGCCCACCACTGCGTAGTGGTCAGCGCTGCCCCGCGCATGGTCCAAAAATGTCTCCGGCACGTTGCTGACTGGCTCGGTCAAACGACCAAGCACATCACAGCGAACCAGCCGGAATCCCGACTTGTTCCTGGTCATGATGATTGTGTCCTAGCTTAAGTGAAATTCATCTTGGAACGGATTAGTTCCAAGGAAATTGGTATGATCCTTAAAGGACCGTCCAAATAAAATGTTTCAAGGTACCCATGGCAACCTCACAACGAAAGCTGAGTTGTCAGTACCGCAACGATCGAGAGAGTCAACGAGCCAACAGATATTTTTCTTATGGGACGGACATCTTATGAGGCTTGGTGCAAATATCCTACACGTGAGCGCAACGAATGCAGAGGTTGTCGATACTTCGTGTCAAACGAGCATGGAACTTGCGATGCACTTTGAAGCTGGATGATCGCGCGATGAGTTCAAAGGGTACGAGGTTCTGATCTGGGCTGTTACCAGGACCACAGCTTGGAGGACGCATTTACAAGCGAGCGCCGTTCTTTCTAACTGTCGGCTCAAACCATGCCAGAATGTGGAGCACCGAGAATGAGCACCATCAGTTTCGAAAACCGCGTCGCCATTGTTACCGGAGCGGGCGCAGGCCTGGGCCGTAGCCATGCCCTCGCTTTGGCCAAACGCGGTGTCAAAGTGGTGGTCAATGATCTTGGCGGCACGGTGGCAGGGGAGGGCGGCTCCCTCGGCCCAGCCGAAGCTGTGGTGAAAGAAATCCGCGACGGCGGCGGCGAAGCGATTGCCAATGGCGCTTCGGTCACTGACCCCGAGGCCGTTGCGGCCATGGTCGATGAGGCGATCAGCGCCTTTGGTCAGGTGGATATCCTGGTCAACAATGCCGGGGTGCTCCGTGATAAGAGCTTTTCGAAAATGAGCCTCGATGATTTCCGTTTTGTCCTCGATGTGCATCTCATGGGCTCGGTCACCTGCACCAAAGCGGTTTGGGACCATATGCGGGAGCGCCAATACGGTCGTGTGGTGATGACGTCCTCGTCTTCCGGCCTTTACGGCAATTTTGGCCAATCCAATTATGGCGCGGCCAAAATGGGCCTCGTTGGCCTGATGAATGTTCTGCATATCGAAGGTCGTCAGAAGGGCATTCATGTCAACACCCTCGCCCCCACGGCGGGAACGCGGATGACGGAAGGTTTGATCCCGGAGGAGGCTTTCAAGCTGATGACGCCGGAGAGTGTGACGCCGGCGCTGCTTTATCTTGCCTGTGACGAGGCGCCTGCACGCCTCATCCTGGCCGCTGGCGCAGGCGGTTATGCGGCCACACGGATCACCGAAACCGAAGGCATCTATCTGCCTGCCGATCAGCAGACGCCTGAAGCCATTGCGGCGCATATGGGCGAGATCCTCAATGAGGATGGTGAGGCAATGCTCGAAGATGGCTCAGGCCAAACCATGAAGTTCGTGCAAAAGGCGATGGCGGCCCATCAAGGGTAGGAAGAGCCTTTAAACTCAGCTTGAACCGTCTGGTGTTCTCTCTGACCCTAGAGAGAAGGACCTCTTATGACCGAGGCTGCGAAGCTTTTGGGCGGAACCCAAGTGGCGCCTGCCCGCGGGGCAGGACCCAATCAGCGCCAGGCCGGAGGCCATGCGAGTGAGGCTGCAGGGTTCGCAGCGCTTCTCATGGCTGTCGAACAAATTGCCGCTTTGCGGGCGCAAGGCGCGTTGCAAGTGGGTGAGCAAGGCCAATTGCTCCCTCAACCTGGCACGCAAACCGCCTCACCGGAGTTGCAAGCGCTTCTGGCGCAGCTCGATCCTGAAACCTTGCAGACGGTGCAAACCCAGATCGCCAATCGCGCGGGCGGTGCCAACCCTTTTGCCAACACACTGCAGCCAGGCACGCCGAAGACCGGTGATCGTCCACAGCCGCTGCCGCAAAACCCTCAGCCTGCGTCGAACGTACCGACCAGCGCCGTTGTGGGTGCGCAGCGCAGCGCCGACCAGCTCGCCCATCAGCCAGCCCATCTTCAACCGCAACAGCCTGGAGCAGCGCCAAACGGCGCGAACGCAGGTGTTCCGTTGGCTGAAGTGATCACGGCGACCACTGAGCAAAATCAGCCGAAAATCGAAAGCTCCATTGCCGGGGCACCTCGCCTTGATGCGGCGATCGCCCAGCAGGCCACGCCCGAAACATCCAATCCCGTGGTGCGCCAGGTGGCAACGAACCTTCAGACCCTTGTGCGCGGCGATCTCGAACGCATCCGTTTTGATCTTCACCCCGAAGATCTCGGTCGTGTTTCCGTCCAGATGCAAAAGGTCGGCGGTGTCGCCAAGGTGATCATCGTCGCCGAAACAGCCCAAGCTTTTGAGGCCCTGCAGCGCGGCGCAAGCGGTTTGCAACAGAGCCTCAGCCAATCTGGTTTTGACCCTGATGAAATGATCTTTGAGCAGCGCGGTGAAGACCGCCGTGAGCGTGAAGCCGCTGAAGAGCGCCGCGAACGCCAAGGCGACAGCGCGCAAGATGAGCAGAACGACGAACGCAACCTCGCGGTCATTCGCCCCATGGGCGAGGATGATCGCGGCTTGTTCCTTTAACGGACGAAAGAGACGACCATGACCGATGTGAGCCCCATCCCTTCGAGCCAGCCAACCAGCACCCTTTCAAGCTCGACCAACACGACATCCGTGGCGCGCTCGGCCCTGACCGAAGACCTTGATACGTTCCTCACGCTTTTGACCAAACAATTGCAAAACCAAGATCCGCTTCAGCCGATGGACACGAACCAATTCGTTGATCAGCTCACGCAGTTCTCCGAGCTTGAGCAGGGTGTCGAGCAGAACGAGACCCTCAACGATATTGCCGCAAGCCTCGGCGCGGGCGACCGTCAGGCTGAGATCAGCTATCTTGGCCGCGTGGTTGAGGCGGAGACGAGTCAAGTGGCGCTCACCAGTGAGGGCACGGCAAGCTTCGCCTATGAGATCAGCTCCCCCACTGAGAATGCCGAAATGCGCATTTTCAACCCATCGGGCGCCCTTGTGGCAAAGTTCGACGTCATCGGTGACGCGGGCCGCTACAGCTACTCTTGGAACGGTGAAACCCTGTCCGGTGGTCAGGCGCAAGCCGGTGTCTATCAAGCTCAAGTGGTGGCTAAAAATGAGGACCCCGCGAACGAGCGTCTCGCTGGCAAGATCCTCTCCGGCGGCACGGTGCGCGAGGTGCGTTTCGACGGCGGCCAGACCGAATTGATTTTGGATGAGGGTCTCACCATCACCGGTGACAGTGTCCGCCGCGTGGCACTCCCCGCCGCCTAAGCTATCGTTCACGACAGAAAGTTGCGTACCCAGCGACATTTCGTGCGCAATTCAGATTTCCGTCACAAAACCCTTCCCAAACTGTTATCGGATCGCTAGCTGCAGCGTCCCGAAACGGTATTCGCTTACAGGTTTCACTGATCTGCTCCTTTCCCCCCCCTGGAGCGGAACGGTATTTCTGGCGGATACCAGGAAGAGCCCGCTGGCTTCCAAAGGTTGCCTTGATGCGCACGCCCCCGTGCATCGGCATCCTAGCCCACGGGTTTTAAAGGCGGCCGGTGCATCTCCCCCCTGACACCCGCACCGGCCGCCTTTTTTGTCTTCACGGACTTGATGAATGCTCGTCCAGCGAGAAGTTTCAAGGTCTTGCGCGGTGTTTCTTTCCTAGCGTGGTGATAGCAAGACTGTTAAGGTTTTAAAAGTTTGAGAGGGGAATTCTATGAAGATCACCATTTCCGCCATGGTTGCTGCTATGGCTCTATCTGCCGTGTCGCCGGCGGTTGCGGCGCCCATCGATCCATTGGCACTTTACCGTTTCGAGCAAGGCAACGCGTCCGATACATCAGGCAATGGCAATGATGGCACCGTGGTGGGCGGTGTCACGTTCCTCGGCGCAGGTTCAGGCTATGACGGCCTAGGCCGCGCGGCGGATGTTGCCATCACCAGTGGTCTCAGCGGCATCGACACGGGTCTCGACATCCAAGCTTCTCTGTTTCCCGAGCTGACGTTCGGTGCATGGGTTTTTGCTGACACGTCGGGATCGACGCCGGGCGGCAAAGTGCTTTCCCATGACAATGGGAGCTTTGATCGCACCTTGGGCATCGATTCCCGCGGAAGTGTTCCAGGATCAGATTACAGCGCTTTCACGGGAAGCGGTGTGGTCGATACCGGCGAGGGAATATCAGGCTGGACCCATATTGCGGCGAGCTATGATGGTTCCACGGTGTCGCTTTATCAAAACGGCTTGTTGGCCGCGACGGCCGCGGATGCGACGGATCTCGACATCACCATCTTCAACCTCTTCATCGGCACGAACCCAGGCTTCGATGAAGATTTCGATGGCCGGATCGACGAAGTCTTTGTCTATGGACGGAGCCTGAACGGCGGCGAAATCTTGGACATTTTCGAGAACGGCTTCGATGACCGTCCCGTGCCGCTTCCCGGCGCAATTGTTCTGTTCGTGCCTTTTGCAGCCGCCGCTCTGCGCAAGGTGCGCAAGTGAGGCACTAGGGAAGGGGGCCTTTCGGCCTCCTCCTCTTCTTAAAGCGTCAAGCTCCGCTGGCCTGTTCTGTAGACGTAGTTGATCACCTCAGCCACGGCTTTGAAGAATTGCGGCGGGATCGGTTGATCCTCCTCGAGCCCTGCGTGGAGGGCGCGGGCGAGGGGCGGGTTTTCGATCACGGGCACGTTGTGAGCCTTGGCGATCTCGCGCATCTTGAGGGCAATGAGATTGCGGCCCTTGGCGATGCACACCGGTGCATCGTTTTCCGCTGGGACATAGCGAAGAGCCACGGCGTAGTGGGTCGGGTTCATCACCAGCACCGTGGCTTTCGGGATCGACTCCATCCGCACCTTGCGGCCCTGGTTGCGGCGGATCTCGGCCATGCGCTGTTTGACCTGCGGGTCGCCTTCGGTCTGTTTGAACTCGTCCTTGACCTCTTGCTTGGTCATCCGCTGCTTCTTCTTCCAGTCCCATTGCTTCCAGATCACGTCGATGACGGTGATCAGGACCATGACGATCAGAACCGCGGAGAGGAGCTTGATGACCATGCCCTGCATGCGTTCAGGGACGGCGTTGAGGTCGTAGCTTGCCATGGCGGTGAAGTTGTTGATCTCCCGCATGGTGAAGCCGCCGACGACGCCGGCCACCACCGCCACTTTCGCCAAGTTCTTACCGAGCTCAACGAGGCTGTCTTGGGAGAAGATCTTTTTAAGGCCTTTGATCGGGTTCAAACGCTCGGGCTTCGGTTTGATCCGGTCGGTGGCGAAGACAAGGGCATTCTGACCAAAGGCGGCCAGGATCGCCGCCATCGCGAAAGCCAGGAAAAGGGGCGACATGGCCGCTGCGATCTGCAGCATCAGCTCACCCACCGCTCCCGCCATATCATAGCTTGTGTCCTGCACACGGATATCGTGCACGGAGGTTACGAAGGGGCGGGCTGCGTTGACGATGGAGCGGGTGATCGGCGGCGCGGCGAAGGCGACGAGCAGGATCGTGGCCAGCATTGAGGCGAGGGTTGCGACCTCACGGCTGACCGGTACGTCCCCTTTCTTGCGCGCATCGGCAAGCTTTTTCGGGGAGGGTTCTTCTGTCTTCTGACTTTCGTCGGGTTTCTCGCTCACCGCGGCCTCCTTACGCGAACGGCGCAGTGAGCCATACGGTGAAGGTCGCGCGGAATGCTGCGAGGACCGGACCGATGGCGTAAGCGAGAACGTAGATGCCGCCCAAAATGGAGACCGGCATGGCGACGAAGTAAAGCGGCAGGCTCATCAACATACGGTTGATAAGGCCGACGCCGAGATTGAAGATCAAAGACAGCAGAATGAACGGCGCAGCCATCTGCACGCCCAAAGCAAAGACACCAGCGAAAATCTTGGCGAGCGCATCCGCCGCATCCCCCATATTGGGAAATCCGCCAAGCGGGATCACCGCATAAGAGACAGCCATCGCATCGAGCATGAGATAGTGCAAGCCGGAGACAAAAATGAAGAAGATCGCGCCGACCACGAACCACGCGCCGAGGATGGAGCTGGCTTCCATGAGCGGTGCGCCTGAGGCGAAGATGTTCGAAAGCGAGGTGAGTTGCGAGGTGAGCTGACCGGCGATCTGGGGCGCGGCGAGAAAGAAACGCATCGCGGTTCCGAAGATGAGGCCAGCGACCACTTCGCTCATCACCGCGAAAAGGACGTCCCCGAACCCCTCCATCACCGGCGCTGCGCTCTTCACGCTTGCTGAAACGATCACCGACAAAGCCAGTGCCAAGCTCAAGCGGATGCGCGGCTGCACATAGGTTTCGCCAAGGCCCGGCATCAGCATACAGATGGTGCCGATGCGGGCGAAGGTCAGAATAAAGACAGAAATCGGATCCGTCGCTGTTGAGAGGGGAATCTCAACCATGCTTGCGCTTGTCTCCCAAGGCTTGCGCACGCTCAGGGCCGAGGGCCCGCTCAAGCCTTGCAATGTCTGTGGGGAGCAGGTGCGCCGATGACGTGAGCAAAGCCTCAAGGCGCCGCTTGGTGCACTGCCGCGCTGACCAGTGATCACCGGAGCGGCGCATAGGCAGATCGGTGGCGACACAGTGGCGGATCACCCGGTCAATGACGCTAACCGCGCGGGCATAGACTTCGTCACCGAAACGCAAGGCTTCGGCATCAACGGGCAGATCGAAAAGATCGGCGATCACGATGGCGCCTGTGTCCACCCGTGCGGTCATTTCATGCGCCGTGACACCGAATTTCCGCGCACCTTCGAAAATGGCGAAACTTAGGCCGTGTGCCCCTGGATAGTCTGGGGAGCCGGGATGAATGTTGTAAGGTGTTGGACCAAGCCGTTCGAGAATGCTCTGGGGGACGATCACTTCGGTGAGGAAGCTGATCAGGCGCGTGCGTTCGGCCCCGCACGAGGTGGCGATCTCCAGGCCTTCCGCATCGGACACCCAAAGCGTTTCGAGGTCGGGCGCGAGGCTTCTTGCGTGTTCGCGAAAGGCTTTGCCTTCCTCCTCGCCGCAAAGAAAGACGATCCGGCGGTTCATACTCATCCGATTTGATCCACAGTTTTGATGGCGACGGAGCTGTGAAGCTCATTGTGCGAAATGATGGGTACCATGGGCGCGGCTCGTTCGAGCAGGGAGCGCACAAAGGGTCGTGCTTCTGCTGAACAGAGGATGACGGGGGGCGGGTCTTGATCTTTGTACTTCTGAAGAAGTGACCGTGCTGCCCCGATGAACTCCTGGACTTGGTTCGGCGGCATGGCGAAGACACGCTCGCCGCCTGGATCGCCTTGCATGCTCTCAAGGAAGCTGCGTTCCCAACGGCCTGAGAGTGCGATGACGGAGACATAGCCATCCTCACCCTGAACACTGGTGGAGAGCTGTTTGGCAAGGCGCTGGCGCACATGCTCAATGATCGGAGCGGGGTTACGGGTCCAGCCGGTGGCCTCGGCCACCGCTTCAAGAATGGCTGGCAGGTTGCGGATCGAGACCCGTTCGGAAAGAAGACCTTGCAGGACCCGTTGCAAACCAACCTGGCTCAACTGACCCGGCACGATATCGGAAAGCAGCTTACGGTACTCAGGCTCAAGAGTTTCGACCAATTTCTGCATCGCCGAATAGGTAAGAAGGCTTGGCAAGCTGTCTTTGATCGTCTCGGACAGGTGGGTGATCAGCACACTGTCGGGGCTGACAACCGTGTAGCCCTTGGCTTCGGCCTCTTCGGCGGAAGCGTTCGAGACCCAGCGCGCGGGCATGCCAAAGCTTGGCTCCGTGGTCGGCTCACCCGGCATGTCGACATCGCCGCCCGCTGGATCGATCGCGAGTACGCAGCCGGGGCGAACGGTGCCCTTGGCGATTTCCACGTCCTGCACGGAAATGCGGTACTCATCAGGGGGAACGTAGAGATTATCCTTGATGCGCACAGGCGGCAGCAAGAAGCCGAATTCCGATGCAAACCGTCGGCGCAAGGATTTGACCTTGTTCGGAAGACCACGCTCGGGGTTCGAGATCATCGTCAGGAGGCGCGAGCCCACTTCCAATTGCAGATCTTCGATTTTGAGGCTGTCCTCAGCCGGAATTTCTTTAGGAACAGCCGTCGCTTCTTTTTGTTGCACGACGAGGGCAGCCGCGGCTTTCTTCCTGTTGGGGATCCACACGCCGAGCCCCGCGATGCCCACGGCAATGGCCATGAAGGGCACGAAAGGAAGGCCAGGGACCATACCCATCACGGCCATCATGCCAGCGACCATCAGGAGCGCTTTGGGATACTCGCCAAGCTGGCTCATCACCGCTTTGTCGGCGGAACCTTCGTTGCGGCCTTTCGAAACGAGAAGACCCGCGGCGAGGGAGACGACGAGGGCCGGGATCTGCGAGGCGAGACCATCACCCACGGTGAGGGTGGTGTAGCTTGCCGCGGCATCACCCATGGTGATGTTCATCTGGGCCACACCGACGATCATGCCGCCGATAATGTTGATAAAGACGATGATCATGCCCGCAATCGCGTCACCACGGACAAATTTCGAAGCACCGTCCATGGCGCCGAAGAAGGCGCTTTCGTCTTCGAGGTTTTTGCGGCGGGTGCGGGCCTCCACATCGTCGATGAGGCCTGCGGAGAGATCTGCGTCGATCGCCATCTGTTTGCCGGGGATCGCATCGAGGGTGAAGCGTGCGCCCACCTCCGCGATCCTGGTGGCACCTTTGGTGATCACCACGAAGTTGATGATCACCAAGATGGCAAAGACGATCAAGCCAATGACGAAATTCCCGTTGATCATCAGTTGGCTGAAGCCATAAATCACACCCCCCGCCGCATCGCTGCCCGTGTGACCATTGGCGAGGATCAGGCGTGTGGAGGCGATGTTCAGCGCCAGCCTCAAAATGGTGGCGATCAGCAAAACCGTGGGGAACGAACTAAAATCGAGAGGCTTCTCAATCCACAAAGCAACCATCAGGATGAGGATCGAAAAGGCGAGGGAGAAGGTGAGGCCGACATCCAAGGCCCAGGCCGGGAGCGGCGCGAAAAGCACCACCAAAATGCCCATAACACCGAGGGCGAAGACCACGTCCCGGTTTGAATCATTGCCGATCAGGCGGAGCGCTGCGTCCACGTTTATCGTCCTTACTCGCGCGAGGGACGACTTCTGCCATCCCGTGAAGGGGGTTCTCCCCACGAAAGGTTTCGCGCGGGGAGTTTAAAGCGACGTAATGATGCGAGATTTTACGAAGATCTTGGTGCTGAAGGGCAAGGTCTTAGCAAGACTTTAAAAGCACTGAGCGCGCCTCAACCGGCGCGCTTCCCTTATCGCTCGTCGGAACGAATGATCTTGTCACCGATCAACGATGCATATTTGCCAGTGGCTTGGAACGTCATCGGCAGTGTCAGGACGATGGTCGCAAAGATCGCAGCAAATTTCGGCACGAAGGTGAGTGTGATCTCTTGGATCTGCGTCAGCGCCTGGAAAAGCGCCACCGCAAGACCTGTCAGTGTGCCGGCAATGAGCGGTGGTGTGCAGATCATCAAGGCCGTAAGAAAACCCTCACGGATGATCTGAATGACGTCCGCCTCACTCATTAAACAGGCATCCGCATGATTTCTTGATAGCTTTCGATCAGTTTGTTGCGGATCGAAAGAGCGGTCTCAACAGCCACTTCAGCTTGCACCGTGGCCTGAACAACCTCTTGAAGGCTTGTCTGACCATGCATGGCGGCCATCGACATTTGCTCACTTTGTTGAACTTGCTCAAGGGTTTGGGCCGCCGTGCTTTGGATCGCTTCGGCAAAGCTTGTGCCTTGGGTCTTGGCTGTTTCGGTCATGGCGGCGGTGGAAAGCTGAACGCCGTTTCCGCCAGCGATGGCGCTGACACCTGCTAAAGCTTCAATCATCAGGGTTCATCCCTTATCAGTTGTCGAGAAGTGCGATGGTGGACATCGCCATCCCGCGCGCTTGTTCAATCATGGAAAGGTTGGCTTCGTAGGAACGCGTCGCTTCCCGCATGTCGGTCATTTCGATCAGCGGGTTGACGTTCGGCATTTTAACATAGCCGTCGGCGTTCGCTGCTGGATGAGCCGGGTCGTAAGAAAGAGCAAACGCGCCGGGGTCAACACCGATGCGCTTCACTTCGACCATGTTTGCGCCGAGCGCACGGTCGAAAGCGTTTTGGAAGACAATCGTCTTGCGCCGGTAAGGATCAGCGCCGGGCGCCGAACCCAGTGAGGTGGCATTGGCCACGTTTTCCGAGACCATCCGAACCCGAAGCGATTGCGCCTCAAGACCGGAACCGGCAATTTTCATGGCTGCAGAAATGGCGTCCATAAGATGAGGTGTTCCTTAACTGCGGGTCGACAGCACGGCTTTCATCATGCTGAGGTGTTTTTTCATGAGGTTGTTGGCCAGCTCGTACTGGCGGGCGCCGTCGGCGGCCTCGATCATTTGTTCTTCAAGGCTCACCTGATTGCCCGAAGGCTCCACTTCCCAGCCTTCGACCCGGCGTTCCTCGCGGAACTCCGTGTTGCCTTGCTCGGCCACCATGTGCATCGGGTTGGTGGCCTTCATCGTCGCAGGGCGGACAGTCCGCATCGCCTCAGAAAAAGGCTTGAGATCCTGGGACTGATAAGAGGGCGTATCAGCATTGGCGACGTTCTGTGCGATGAGTGTGTGGCGCACGCCCAGATAGTCGAGCTTTTGGCCCATCGTGGCAAAAAGGTTGATGCCGTCGATCATAGGTGCGGACGTCTCCTGCTCATTTCGAAAGTGAAGAAACCACCCGTGCCTTAAACCCGCATAAAAGGTCTTGGGCCACGAAGGGGGTGTTCTATGAAGGGACGTCCATGAGTGAGAATCGCGCAGCCACCCGAGCACTTGATGAAGCTGCTTCACTTTTGAAGAGCTTACCCGGACCCGTATGGGAGGGCCAAATCTCCTCCGCCCTCGGCATGATCTTGAAGGTCAAAGGCCTTTCAGGGATTTTGTCGGCCGGTGATTTATGCACGGTGGAGCGCCGGGGCATGGATGATATCGACTGCCAAGTGGTCGGTGTGGAAAGTGGCGAGTCGCTGCTGATGAGCTTTGCCGATACCGAAGGGGTCTCCGTCGGTGCGCGGGTGACGTTCCCTGAGCAACGCTTCCGGATCAAAGTTTCCGATGGATGGCTGGGCCGGGTGATCGGTCCCATGGCGCAACCTATCGACGGACTTGGTCCGCTCCCCGAAGGTCCGTTTGCGACACCTCTCAAAGGCACACCGCTGCCCGCCTACAAACGTCGCCGGGTGGGCGATATGCTTGATACCGGGATCAAGACCATCGATGCCTTCACGCCGATTTGCCAGGGGCAACGGATGGGTATTTTTGCGGGTTCGGGCGTCGGTAAATCGACGATGCTGTCGATGCTGGCACGCTCCACCACCGCTGCTGATGTCAATGTCATTGGCCTGATCGGTGAGCGGGGCCGTGAGGTGCAAGAGTTTTTGCAACGTGATCTCGGTGAAGAGGGCCTCAAGCGCTCCATCGTTATCGTTTCGACCTCGGATGAGTCGGCTCTGGCACGGCGTCAGGCAGCCTACCTCACCATGGCGGTGGCGGAAGATCAACGCAAACGGGGGCGTCATGTCTTCTGCATGATGGATTCGGTGACCCGCTTTGCCCATGCTTTGCGGGAGATCGGCCTCGCGGTGGGTGAGCCGCCCTCGGCCCGCGGCTTTCCGCCATCCGTCTTCGGTGAGCTGGCGCATTTGCTGGAGCGTTCCGGACCCGGAATGGATGGGCAGGGGGACATCACCCTTGCGGCCACCGTGCTCGTGGACGGTGATGACCATGATGATCCCATTGCTGACAGTGTTCGCGGTATCCTCGATGGTCACATCAAGTTGAGCCGCGATATCGCCATGCGCGGACGTTACCCGGCGATCGATGTGCCAGGTTCGGTGTCGCGTTTGGCGCCTGAATGCTATCCCGGTGAGATGGATGCGGAGATCGCGGCGGAAGCGCGGCGCCTTCTTTCCGTTTACGAAGAGAAACGCGACATCATCTCTATCGGTCTTTATAAGCAAGGCAGCGATCAGGAGACGGATCGCGCTATCCAAAAAGTGCCAGCGATCGAGGCCTTCTGCCATCAAGAGCGCGAGGAAAGCTTGCCAGCACGGGCAGGCATCGATGAACTCTCCGTCATTTGCCGGGGCACGCTTGCGCAGAAAAAGCCAGAAGAGCACCAGGTGCCAGCCACCATCGATCAGACGCCTGAAGCTGAAATCATCGACGATGGAACGAGCGATTTTGACGTTCTCGAAGAGGACGAGACGCTGCCGGTTGCTGTCGCTTCTTAAAACCTTGGGGGAGGGGGCCTTCAGCCCTTTGTCCTTGAAGGAACGAAGCCCGAGCATTTTCAGCCGAAGGCCTGCCCTGGATCTGATCCAGGACACTTGGTTTCATCAGCATGCAGGCTTTCGCCATTCGTGCGTTCAAGGACGTTGGTTCTTCTCGCCGAAGCAAGGTTAGAACGTTGCCCCTAAGGTCGCAGGGTCGATGGAAATGAGGCCTGAGCTCGCGGTCGTCTCGCCCGATGAGATGCCATACAAGGAGAGAACGCTGGAACCAGCACCTCCTGGGGCACCGTTTTTCACATCATAAAGCACCGTGAAACGCTCAATGAACTTGGACAGTTTCTCAGGGTCCTGAAAATCTTCGATATCAAAGCGTTGTTCGAAGATCGACACCAGCTTGTCCGGGTTCGTTTGCTGCATTTCATCAGGCAGATCAAAGGCCGTGAACACCACTTCGCGCAGCGCCTGGTCGCCCAAAAAGCCGAACCAACTGGTAATACCAGGGGCTTGGCGGTCAAAATAGGCCGCGAGGCGCACACCGATATTGTCCTCACCCGCATCGGTTTCGACGCGCACGCGCTGATACTGTTCGATCACGTCATTGGCAAAATTGGGGTTGCGAACGTTGCGATCGCCTGTTTCGGCAAAGCCGAAAGCCGCGGCGAAGGTGCGGAATTTTCTATCGGTGAGCTGATTGGCGAGGGACTTGTCGTCGGCCACGCCTTCTTCGAGCACCTTGCGGATCAAACCCTTATACTGAGTCTGGCTTTCCAAGTCGAAAGCGATCAGTGCAAAGCGGTAAAGGCGATCATTGTCCAAAAACTCTTCGACATTGTAAATGGTGCCGATGGTTTCCCGGAAATAAGTGATCTCGCGCTCATACTCGCTGCGGAATGCGTTCTGGCTGACGCCTGCGTCACGTTCGGCTTTGGCGTTCGCCTCGAGGGCTTCCGTTTCGTACCGTGCGACGACGTTTTTCACGAAGTCACCATTACGGACGTTTTGGTCACCCAGCTCATTGAACGCAAAAGCGCGGGCGAAGGTATCGTAGCGACTGTCGTTGACAGTGTTGGCGAGGGCTCCCGTTTTGCGGATCCCTGCACCGGGGTTGTAGACACCTGCGTCAAGGGCTTTGCCGATCAGCTCGCGATTGCCGTACTCATCGGCAAGGCCGTAAGCGTTCAGGACAAAGCGGAAAAGACGATCGTCAGCCACCAGGTCTTCCCCTGACTGAACCTTGGTGATGTTGGCTGTGAAATAGTTGATCTCGTTCACCACCGTGGTGGTCAAACCGCCAAAGCGAGCAGCATACTGATTGGTGATCTTGTCGACGCTTTCAACAATGGCGTCTTCGCGCAACGAGGGCAGGATGAAGTCCTCGGCGAACCAAAAATCTCTCACCAAGTCATTGATAGGGTTGCGGTCACGGCCGAGCAAAGTCTCTTCCCGTGTGAACGGCGTGAAGGGATCGAAGACCCCTTGGTCGAGCACATTTTCGATGAACTCTTTGTTGTTGACTTGATCGGTGAGGCCGAAGGCGGTCAATGCATACTGATAAAGCCGATCGTCCCGAACCAGTTCTTTACCGGTACTGACTTTCGCAATGTTCGCTTCGAAGTAAGCGGTTTCGCGGGCGATGGCACTGCGCGGCTCGATGGTCTCGCGATCAACCTGACCCAAGGGGCGGCCATAGGTACGCTCAAAGGTGAGATAAGAGAGATAAGTCGTGGTCATCGCGGCGGTTCCAGTTCAAAAATCAGTGTGCTGCTTCGAGGGGTTTTCCCATTCGTTCTTGTGCGGCTTGATAAAAGGCTCGATTTTCGGCTTCGAGCTCTTGCGGGACGTCTTGGTGCATTGTTTTTTCTGCGCTGGGTTTCAGCTCAAGCAAGGGATGCAGTTTCACGAGCCCTTTGTAGAAATCACGGACATGCACCATATCCATGGCTTCCAAAAGCGCAGCGCGGGCCTCATCGCTTTCCATATGGGTAAAGACGAAAGCGCCCAGTTTGGAGGCGTGGCGCAGCATATCGTCATCGCAGCCGGAAATCAGCAGCATCTGAATGGTGAAGTAGAGCCGACGGATCGGTGTCTTTGCATCTTCAGGCTGCAGAACATATTTGCCGCGCAGGACCTGGCCGAAGCTCGACACGGTGATCGTGTTGCGACGATCGCCATTGGTCAAGACGCATCCATTGACGATGATGCGTTCATTCGGACGAAGGCGGAGACGAAGGCCCATCGGATCAACCTGCTGCCTCAACGGGTTCGCCTTCGGGCTTTTGCCCGGCGAGTCCACGGATGATGTTGCGATTGATCTCAAGCAGCGGTTCGATCGTTTTGTCGCCGGAAATCACGTCAGGCGTGTGGCGATCGACGAACAGCGCGAGGGAAATGATGCCAGCTTTCAACTGGGCCGGAAGGGGGTTGTCCTTGTACGCGCAATCAAACATCAGCTCACCCCAGAGTTTCTGATTGCGGCTCAGTGCATCGAGCGCTGGTGCGGAAAGGGGATGACTTGCCTCGCGCGCCGCGCGTTCAAGTTCACCAGTCACCTGGATAAAGACCTTACGTTCGATCTCACGAGGCTCTTCGGTCTCGGTGATCGTTTGTTTATAGGCCGCTTTTGCCCCTGCCCTACCATACATAGACTGTTCTCGTCCTTAATAATTCTTGGATTGTCTCAAGAAGGGGTGGTTCCCAGAGAGACCTCTGGGAACCGAATTTCGGTCAACCGATTAACGGAAGAGCGACAGGATGGTCTGTGGACGCTGGTTAGCGATCGACAGAGCCTGAACAGCAAGCTGCTCTTGGACCTGGAAGCTCTGCAGACGTGTTGACTCTTCGTTGAGGTCAGCTTCAGTCAAAGCAGCAACACCAAGCTCAAGCGAGTCGGTGAGGTCAGCCAGGAAGTTCTGACGCGAAGACAGTGTGCTTTCGAACACACCAACAACAGTCGCCGAGATGTTGACGCGGCTGATCAGGCTGTCAGCGAGAACGAAGCCAGCTTGAACGTTAGCCGTTGTTGGGTCAGCAACTTCGATCTGACGTGCCACAGCGCGGAAGCCTGACTCGTTAGCGAAATTACGAAGCTGCGTGTCAGCGAACACAGCACCACGCAAGAAGTTTTCGACAGCACCAGCGCCAGTACCTGTGGTGAAGTCACCAGGTCCAGGTGTGTCAAGGGTGAGGTCGATGTAGTCTTGTGCAGCAACACCGTTGAACGCGTTACCAAGAGCAGCCGAAAGATCGGTGATCTCGATCACGTCGCGTGTAGCGTCGTTACCAACTGCACCCAGGTTGGTCGCACCAATGCCAAGATCCGTAAGGAACTGAACATCGTCATCGGTACCGTAGAAAGTGAACGCAGTTGCAGTGGTTTCTGTTCCACCTTCTTGCGCGATGAGCGAGTCGGTGTTTGCAGCTGTGTTGTCGAGGACGATTTGGCCGTCACCGTTTGTGTCCAGACGGTCACCGAGACCAGAGTTGAAAGCCCGTGAAAGGATATCAAATTGGTCTTGAGCATCAGCAGCAGTGGCGAAAACACCAGTTGCAACACCAGCAAGTTCAATGTCGTCGAGGTTTTGAGCTTGCAGAGTGAAAGTCGAAAGCTCGAACGAACCATTGTCACGGGTGATGGTTGTGGTGATGGTCGTGGTGTCTGTACCAGCAAGCAGGTTCACACCGTTGAACGACGTTGCGTCGATCTGACCTTCGATCTGGCCAACAACTTGGTCGATAGCGAACTGAACTTCGTTCAGAGCGGTACCGGTTTGCGCTGTGGTCAGAGCGGTTTGGATTTGGTTGATGTCTTCGGTGATGCCGTTGAGGCCAGCAGAAGCCGTAGCAGCCGTGTTCACACCAACAGTCAGGTTGTCTTTCAGACCATCAAGAACAGCAACGTCGCCTTTGACCGTTTGTGCAACGAGGAAAAACGCTGGGTTTTCTTTAGGGCTGCGGACTTTAAGACCAGTCGAGATGCGGTCTTGGGTTTCTTGCAGGTTGCTTTGAGCAACGCGAAGAGTGCGAAGCGCGGTTTGCGCAGACGCGTTCGTAAGAAGAGATGCCATTACAATGGGCTCCTTGGTTTCTCAAGTTTTTCAGGAGCGCCTTCTGACGCCGGGCAGTGCGACCCCTCACAGGCCGGTTGCAAGTGATGTTCTAGAAGCAGGTGATTAACTGGTCGTGAAATTTAAAGTTTGACCTTTGTCTCATTTAAGGACAGGCGATGAAGACTTTTGCGTTCACCATCTTTACTGTAAACGCCGTCGCCTTTTTCTTCTTCAAGCCGCTTGATGGCTTGTTCGCGGACATGAACAATGGCGTCTTTGACGGCGCCCAAGGCGCGCATATTGGTTTCCACTGTGCCATTGAAGGACTGAAGCTTCACTCGCAGTGTGTCCGCATCGAGACCTTCCACCGCATCAAGCGCTTTGGGATCATGCTCCAACCGCTCAGCTTGGCGAATGAGAATGCCTTTCTCGCGCTGGAGTTCAGCAAAGCCTTCGAAATTGCCTGCGCGAATGGCCGCAGTTTCCTCAGCCAGCAGATCGGCGAGGCGCCGCATCACCGACATGACAACCGGTTCACGAACCGGGCGCTCTTGGATCTCTGGCTTGTCTTCGAGGATCTCATCCTCGTCTTCAAAACGAAATTCAGGAAACAAACTGTCTCTGTCCGCACGGGTGAGACGCTGTGTGGTTTTACTCATCAAAACCCTCTGATGTTTGGGTGATCTGTGCCATGACAATATCAGCAACGCCGATACCGCCGCGCTTGGCGAAGGCTTCCGCGATCTGCTCGGTCAGGAAGCCCTGCCACATTTTCTCGGCCTGGCCGCCGCCAAAAAGGCCGTCGGTGCTGATCCCCTCAAACATCGACCCAATGAATTGGTTCAGGAAAACCGCCTCAAAGCCTTCGGCCGCTTTGCGGGCCTCCTCGGCTTTTGCGGATTGAAGCTGCCGCGTGATGCCTTCCAGGTCGGCTTGCGGCTCGGCCTGTGCTTGCAGGGCACTGATCATGCTAATATCGGTCATTGGACGACAAGCTCCGCTTGCAGCGCGCCTGATGTTTTGATCGTTTGCAGGATCGAAATCATATCGCGCGGACTGACGCCAAGTGCATTGAGGCCATCGACGAGTTCTTGAAGGGTGACAGCGGTATCCAAAGCGCGGAAGCCGTTTTCTTCCTCTTCATCGACCTCGATCTCTGTACGCGGTACAACCACGGTCTCACCGACCCGGCTAAAGGGTGAAGGTTGCGATGGGATCGGACGTTCCGTCACACGGATCGTGATGTTGCCGTGCGCCACCGCAATGGGTGAGATCCTGACATTCGCACCAATAACGATGGTGCCGGAGCTTTCGTCGACCACGACCCGCGCCACTTCGTCGACGGCAATGTCGACACCTTCGATCACGGACAGCATATTCGTGACCTGACCGCGATAGTCGAGCGGCACAGACACTTCCACCGTGGCCAGATCAATAGCCCGTGCGAAGCGGCCTGACAGACGGCTATCAATCGCTTGGGCGATCCGTGAGGCTGTTGTAAAATCTGGGTTTTTCAGAATGAGACGGACCCGCTCAAGATCATTGAGGGGGAAGGCAAGCTCCCGCTCCACCGTGGCGCCTTCGGGCACCCGGCCTTGGGTCGGAACCCCGCGTTGGATGGTCGCTGCGCCGCCCTGGGCCTGAAAGCCGCCAATGATCAACTGGCCTTGCGCCACGGCATAGACATTACCATCAGCAGCCGTCAGCGGGGTGACAAGAAGCGTCCCCCCCTGGAGCGAGCGGGCGTCACCAAGGGCAGAAACCGTCACATCGATCTTATCACCGCCGCGCGAAAAGCCTGGCAATGATGCTGTGACGATGACCGCCGCAGTGTTCCGTGTCTGGAGAATACGATCATTTTCAAGCGCGACACCGAACCGTTCCAGCATGGCGCGGAGGCTTTGCTCTGTAAAAAGAGCGTTCTGTGTTCGGTCACCCGTGCCAGGCAGACCCACGACCAATCCATAACCAATAAGCTGATTGTCCCGGACACCCTCAAGCTTGGTGATGTCTTTGAGGCGCGAAGCCTGGGCATCTGTCCCAGCCAACAGCACAAACGCGAGGAAAGCCCCGAGTGCCATGAGCACGTGGGGCAGGGCGGTTCTCCGCCGGCGTTGACGCATGTCAGCCGCGCTCTCGTCGAAATAAATCATGACATGCATGATAAGCGTGCGAATGAAACGGGCTTTAAAGAAAGTGCATGTTTACTTACTGTTATTCTTTCCTAATCCTTTCATTTGCAAACGAATGATTACCGACGCGGATACGATTTCTCTACTTCTTAGGTGCAAAACATCTTTCGTTGGAGCGAAAGGCAGAAGCCTGGAGCGTCTCAACTCCGCCTCAGGGCAATTTGGCGGATCATAACGGTAGAGAGAGCATGCGGATTATCCTGTTAGAACCGAACGC
>JBCCTG010000009.1:0-18921 GCA_039198735.1 Pseudomonadota bacterium
CACGGGGTTCTTATCGCGGTCGCGATCCACTTCCGGCGCTGAGCCTGAAGCGATCATGCGGGCCCGGTGGGCAGCCAGAAGCACGAGGTCAAAACGATTATCGACTTTCTCGATGCAGTCTTCGACGGTGACGCGCGCCATAAAGTCTCCTTAGGGAAGTCGCGTCGCATAAGCCAAAGCTGAGGCAAGTGCAAGGATTTGCACGGCGATCATCTGGACTTTAACCGCGGCCCTCTACAGGCTGTCTCGCCATGCGACGCGAACCTCCCCAGCCCGGCGATATTGCTTTCATCGCCAATGACCGCCCCGCGGCCCAAGAGACCTTGGCGCAACTGACGGCGCATTTTGGCCAGTGTTCCCCGGAAAACGCCAAGGTCATCGTGGCTCTGGGCGGTGACGGCACCATGCTGGAGGTCCTGCGCGAAACCATGCGGGTGAAGGCGCCTGTCTACGGTATCAATTGCGGCACGGTCGGTTTCTTGATGAACCCGCTCGGCAACATCGAAGAGCTGCCGGAGAAAATCGCAGGCGCCGACCGGGCCACCATCAACCCGCTCAGTATGAAAGCCACCGATCTTCACGGCCAAGTGCATGAGGCAATGGCCATCAACGAGATCTCGCTTCTGCGCCAAACGCGCCAGACGGCGCGGATCTCTATCCATGTGAATGGCAAACCCCGGCTGGGACAGCTCATTTGTGACGGGGTCTTGCTGTCGACACCGGCAGGATCGACGGCTTACAATCTTTCTGCCCACGGACCTATTCTACCGATTATGTCCAACCTCTTGGCGCTGACGCCGATCAGCGCGTTCCGGCCCCGGCGCTGGCGCGGTGCGCTGTTGCCCTATGACGCCGAGGTCATTTTCAAAGTGCAGGACCCGGACTTCCGCTCGGTCTCCGCCACTGCTGACATCATCGAAGTCCGCGATGTGGTGGAGGTCAGGTGCCAGGTGCAGCGCAGGGAGCGCATGACCCTCCTCTTCGACCACGGCGTGGGTCTCGAAGAGCGCATCCTGCGCGAGCAATTCGCGGATTAAGGTTTGATGCGAGTTGCACTTCTCCCAAGGGCGAGAGGTTTCTGGGCACCGGAGCCTGCAACTCCTAACCTAACCTTTAAACCGCATTAACCCTTTCGCCTTTAATTTGGAACCTTAGGGACCCGAATCACACGGGCGAAGGATCCACGGCCGATGGGCGCAAAGGCGCTACAACTCACGCGTTCTGATATGGATGAGGCGCTGGTTTCGAGCCAGCTGCATCTCCTTTATCAGCCGATCTTCTCATTAAGAGATGGCGCTTTGGTGCGCGTAGAAGCCCTGGTGCGCTGGGACCACCCACGGTTCGGCACGATGCTGCCAGCGGTGTTCTTGCCAGCTTTTGAAGCTGAAGACCGTCTGCCGGCCCTCACCCAACGCATTCTTGAACGCGGCGCGACGGAGTTTTCGTCCTGGTCCCTAAGGAGCCCCTCCGCTCTTTCCGTTAATCTGTCGCCCAAAGACTGCATCGACCCGGATTTGCCAGCCACGGTAAAGTCGGTGCTGGAAGCGACCCATCTGCACCCCGAAAAACTGCATTTTGAGTGCCCCGTGCGCACCTCCGATGGCACCCAAGCCAGCCCGATCCTTCATGCTTTGAAAGATTTAGGCGTGGGGCTCGTGGCGGAGCTGATGGGACGTCCCGAGGATGTGGCCGACATCTTTGCCATTGCCCCCTTCGATGAAGTGAAGACCAGCGGGCGCGGGCTGCTCCGTGCTGCGCGCAACAACCACACCGCCAGCCTCACGGGCGCGGCCGATGTGATCGCTTATGCGGAATCCCAAGGCGCGATCGTCACAGCCATTGGCGCCGAGGACGAAGCGGCCTGCCAGGCCCTGCGCACGGTGGGCTTTCACCAGATCCAGGCCAATGTGCTCTCTCCGGCCTCGCTGATCGATGGCATCACGCCCAAAGCCACCTTGCAAGCACGCCAGATCCTGGGCTTTGACCAGCCCGGCCGCAGCGCATCGGATCTTGCCGAACGCACAGCCTCCACACCGAAGCCGTCTACGTTCTTCATCGAGCGCAAGCAGTCGCAAGCGGAGGCCTTCAAACGGGCAGCGGAGAAAAAGACCACGGACGCTGAAAACGAGCTTCCGCCGGTTGTCCAAGGCGCAAAGGCCTTCCAAAGTCAGCTCAGCCGTTCCTACGGTGAGGGGATCACGATTGCGGGCACGGACCAGTCTCCGGTAGGGATGGACGTGCGGGAACAACAGGAGCGGGCCACCATGGCGGACGGAAACGCCGGTCTTCTGATGAGGACCGACCTTGCTGCGGCATCTCTTGGTTACGGGGCAAGCCCTTTGCGCACGCTTCCCAAGAAAAAAGAGGACGACAGCGCACCGGTCATCGCTGAAGTGATCAGCGCCCTGCCTGCGGCGTTGGCTGAACGCGAATGGGACGACACCACCAAGGCTGACGCGCTTGACGCCGAAGTGGCCAAACTGCCGACCATCGATGAGCACGCTGACGACACGGATGCTGACATGAACGACACAACGTTCAACGAAGACCTCCTGAATTTAGCCAGCCGACTGCGCCCTGACAGCGGCAAGAAAAAGAATTTCCTGACACGGAAATATAAGCTCAAAGTCACTCATTTCTGGCCACGCTCCTGGCGGGGTGCATGGATGCGCGTGAAAACCGCCCAGGAACAAGCACGCTTAGACGCCGAGCTTGAGAGCGAGGAGATCAGCCGTCCACGGAGCGAGGAGGACACCGTTCCTGTGATGACCGACAGCCGCGAGGACACCGTCATCGAGCCAATCGATGAAGGGCCCAGCGCTGCTGATAAAGGGGCGGAGGCCATCAAAACGGCTGATGATCTCACCACGGATGAGGCAGGGAAGAAGCTTTAGCGCCTCGTCTTCAAGCTGCCGAAGGGGATCCTGCATCTCCTGCCCTGGCCATTCTTCCGTTGCACCGATATAGAGGGTTCCGTCCCGGCGCGGACAAAAATAAGCCTGCGGTGAACGCACCACATAAGGCACAGCGCCCTGGTCTTCCTCTGCAAGGCGAACATGAAGCGCCTGACCACGCACGGGGGTCACTTTGTCTTGAAGTGCAGCGCCTGTGGTCACGATGATCGTATCGGCTGAAAGATGTTGACCATCGACCGTACACTGTCTTTGCCCAATCGCCTCCGCCCGGCCTCGGATGAGCGTCAGACCCAAAGCGCCCGCGCGACTGCGCAGCACCCTGCGCAAGGGCACAGGCTCCGCCGCGCCTTCATTCGGGGCCCAGACGGATGGCGCGACCGAGAAAGCAGCAAAGCGCGCATCGTCTGTATAACTCTCTGTGCCGCTGGGCGGGTTGGGGAAAGAGGTCCCATAAATTCCATCACGGCGGTAACCAAACGCCGCATAAGGATCATCGCTGATCTCTTGCGCAAAGTCGTCCCAGCGGGACAAGCTTGCGTCCAAAGCATCGCCCAAGACCCCTTCTGGGCGCTCGTGCTCGTTCTCAAACGATGGGCTGAGCATACCGGCAGCAGCTTCAGTGGCGCCTGGTCGGCCGTCATCGACGAGGGCAACGCGCAACCCTTTGTGCACCAAGCGGTAGGCGGCGGCCGATCCGATGATCCCGCCGCCGATGATGATCACGTCATAGGCCATGGAACGCCGTGGCTAGAGCATATTGCAGCGAAAGTGGATGACCGGTTTCGCGACTGCAATATGCCAAAACGAAGACTGAGAGCCGTTTGAAACCGAAAAACTGAATCGTTCCAGTTTCAAATGGCTCTAAAACCCGAACGGTCCCTAAGGCAAGCGCATCCCATCCACCCCGGACAACAGCCGCGTTTTTTCCCGGCTCGACGCGGATGAGCCGAAATAATAGTTCATCACCGCCGCCGCCATGGTCGCCAGCGCGCCCAGCATGATCGAAAATTCGGTCTCCGCCCCGTCAGGAACCTCACGCACCAGCATCAGCGCCAACACGGCAAAGAACCCTGCCACCACGGTCACGGCCAAAAAGCCTGGGACGCGATCCTTGAGGCTAATCTCCCGCGCCCGCGCATCGGCGCGATCCCCCGCCGCGATGCGCAGCTCATCCGTTGCCGCATCCACAAGCGCTTTGTGAAACTCTAAGGACGCCGCGCGCAAAGCCTGGATTTCTTGGGGCCCAGCGAAGCTGATGCGATCGGCGATATCCTCCGCCGAGCCGTCCTCCCGCCCCAAAATTGCGCGGGATGCCGCCTCGGTCGCCGCACCGGCCAAAGGTCCGCCCAAAGCCCGCGCCAGTTCCGGTGCCACCCGCCGCAGCGCCATTTTGAGCTTGTTTCGCGCCATTCCCATCGCCTTAAGACTGGTGATCAGGCTAGCCTCGTTCCGCCAGACGGGGATAAGGCAAACGGCGCGCGAAGACGTGACATGTTTAACGTCACCTTAACTGCGCCTTGGCGATGCGTAAGAATGCGTGGTTTTTGGCATATGTGCCATCCGCGCGTGTGAGGAGTGCCCGTCCACATGGTTGGCGTGATCGAGGAAGCCGCATCGGAACAAGACACCAGCGAGGACCACGCCCAGGAGCGCCTCGACCATGACACGCGCCTGCTTTTCGCTGCCGAGCGTCGTGATCAGGCGGCGGAGCCGCACCACCGTTGGCTGCCCAATCCTGATCAGGTTTGGATCGCGGCCAGGATCCTTTCCGGCGCCATCCTTTTTGTCTGGCTGATCGCTTGGCCGATCGGCACCACCATGGCCAATTTCGAGGCCACAGGCGTCGTGCGCCTCGGCTTTGGTTATTCCGGCGCCGTTTTCATGCTCGCCCTCACCAACGCGGCCCTGGTCCTCGCTGGAGGCTATCTCTTGCGCGCAGCCCTCAGGCTGGAAGCGACAGCGGACCGCCTCGGCGACACCGTGCGGCGGATCGAGCCGCGTATGCGCGCTGAAATGGCCCGCGCCGATGTGGAAGTGCTGGGCACGGAAGTGGACCAAGCCTTACAGAAACTCGCTTCCGCCGAGCAGCAGATCCGCGTGCAAGTGGAAGCCATCGATGCCGCTACGGAAGCCCTCAAAGTGGGCTCGGACGAAACCTCCGAACGTCTGGCAACGGAACGCCAAGCCCTCATCGATGCCACCAGCATCATGAACAAAGAGGCCGAAGCCTTCGCCAAAGCCCTATCCCAGCGCAACAAGGCAAGCGATGGCCATGGCGAGGCGATCCAAGATCAGATCACGCGGCTTGAAGCCGTCTCCCAGGTGAGCGCGGAGCAATTCGAAGCCCTGCGCCAAGCCATGGAAGAGAACGCCGAACTTCTTCGTCAGCCACCGGAGGGTTTTGTCTCCGGTATGCAAGACAGCACCCAAACCCTGCGCACGGCGCAGAAGGACCTTCTTGATGAGAGCGAGCGCCTGCGCAGCCTCATCGAACAGCAAAAAGAACGCGCCGACCAACTTGGCCGATCACTGGCCGAGCAAAGCGACAAACTCACCCGCCGTGAGCAAACCGCCAAAACCATCGGCACGTCCTGGCGGAAGATTTTAGAAAAAGTGGAGCGCCAGGTGCGCACCGCCCCCGCCGATCAGGTGCCGGTGAACCCGATCCCGATTGATCCGTCGGCCACCGAGCGTGAGCGCATGACGCGGCTCTACCGTTTCACCATGACCATGAAGGCCAACCTGTTCGATGTTCCGTCCCATGAAGAATTGGACCGGTTCGAGCAAGGTGACCGCAGCCTCTTCGCCTATCAGCTCCTTGAAAGCGACCAGATCGAACTGCGGTCACGCCTTGAGAACACCATGGCCAACAACCCTGGCTTCGACGCGGCGGCCGATGACTTCTTAAGCGATTTCGATCAGCTTCTCGCGCCGATCATGAGCGGTGATCCGCATAAAGCTGAACAGGCCTTGCACGACACACTGCGCACACCCCTTGGCCAGGTTTACGTCCGTGTGGGAACCGCCAAAGGGCATTTTGGTTAAACGCCGCTGCGCTTCACTTCATTGGCTTCGATAAGACCGACGGCCCAACCCGCAGCCTGGGAGGACGCCGCGGCTGCCGCGTCCCCTATGGCCACGGCCGCCTCGCGTGTCGTGTCATTGGCAAGGGTTTGGGTTTGGACAAACCTCTGGGCACCGAGGATATTGCCCCTCGTGGTTTCCACCCGCGCACGGAACTCCACACGGGCAACATGGGGCTTCACGGAACGGTCCACATGGAAGGCGGAGATGTCTGAATAAAAGATATAATCCGCCACCGGCAGAGCGACCCGGTCGCTGACCGCCTTCAAACGGCCCAGCGCTTCAAAACTGCGCTCTTGCAGAAGTGACACCATCCGCGGTCCGCGGTCCGACCATTCAGCATTGGGAAGATAGCGGATCTCGTTCGGGTTGGTCATCACGGCAATGCGCGAGGTGTTGAAAGCCGCCTCGGAGCGTGCATCGGAAATGGCGAGCGCGGCATCGATCGGCGCACCGGGCACAGCGGCAGCCTCCGGCGCATCGATCGTATAGCGCGGCGGCAGGCTCTTGGCATCGGGCACGATGGACGAAATGCACCCTGTCAACGCGACAGACATCAGGGTAAGGATCTTCAGTTTCATCGGCGGGCCTCCGGGCGGTTCTCGCCGAGCAGGAAGCTCGCCGGGTCACGGTCAAATTCTTGTAAGATGGCTTCGGTGGTGGCGAGCACCCGGTTGGCCTGGGCAATTAGCCCCACGGTGGCGCCGAGACCTTCTTGGGCAAAAGCGTCGATGGCTGGCCGGTTCTCGCGCAGGATATCGTTCACACCCCGGAGGAATTCTGCAAGCTCCTCATTGGTTTCGGAAATATCCTCGAACGCGCGCCGGGCATCCTCGCGCAGCACGATATCCGTTGCCTCCAAAATGCTGTTGACCCGCAAAACGGTGGTGTCAAGGGCCTCGGCATTTCTCCGTAGAATGATCGACATGGTGGCGACGTTCTCGATAATGACACGAAAATCTTGTTCGCTGTCGGCAATCACATCGGTGAGGGATTCCACATCTTCCAAAATGCGGCTGATCCGGTCGATGTTCTCGGCACTGGCAAGGCGTGAGATGTTCTCCGCCAACGGGCCGGAGTTTTCGATAATCGCCGCAAGACCGCCCGCGCTGCCGTCAATTTCCGGCACAGGGTCCCGTGCGACCGCTTTCAAAAGCGGCTCGTTCGGTGATCCGCCCACGAATTGAATGACCGCAAGACCCGTCACGCCCACAAGCTCAAGCTCGGCACGGGTATCGGTTTTGATCGGCGTGTTCTCCGCCACCCTAACCGTCGCCAAGGCAATGTTGGGATCGTCAGGCGACAACGCCAGCTCTTCCACTTCACCGACGCGGATGCCGTTGAAGAGCACATTGGCCCCCACCTGAAGGCCGGAGATCCGCTCTTCGAAAACGATCGTATACTCATCAAACTCACGCTCGGCATTCCCCAGCCAAAGCACGAAGAGAAGTGTCAGCACCAAGGTCGCAAGAACCGAGCTGCCGATCAGAACATAATGGGCACGGGTTTCCATTGTCGGACGTGGCTCCTTTTACGCCAGCTCGCGCTCAGGCTTTGAGCCGAGCGCTGCACGGCCCCGGGGGCCGCCGAAATACTCTTGAATCCAAGGATGGTTGGAGCGCTGAACCTCGTCCAGCGGACCGATGGCGATGACACGCTTGTCAGCCAGCACCGCCACCCGGTCACAGTCTCGATAAAGACTATCAAGATCATGGGTGACCATGAAAACGGTGAGGTTCAGATTGTCACGGAGACTGATGATCAGCTCATCAAACTTCGAGGCCCCAATCGGATCAAGACCCGCTGTGGGCTCATCGAGGAAGAGGATTTGCGGATCGAGCGCCAGTGCCCGCGCAAGGGCTGCGCGTTTGCGCATCCCGCCGGAAAGCTCCGACGGCATCTTCTCGCCCACATCGTCGGAAAGCCCTGCCAGCGAGATCTTCATCCCAGCGATTTCTTCGGCAAGCTTATCGTTGATATCGAGATGCTCTCGCAAAGGCGCCATGACGTTCTCCGCCACGGTCATCGAGCTGAAAAGCGCACCATCTTGGAAGAGAATACCAATATCCTCATTGATCTTGGTCCCGCCGGCGCTGTGGGGGTCGATCTCTGTATCGAGAATATGGACCGTGCCCGCGTTGGCTTTGCGCAGACCGACGATGGTGCGCAGAAGGACGGATTTCCCCGTCCCAGACCCGCCAACGATGCCTAAGATCTCGCCGCGACGCACATCGAGGTCGAGATTGTCATGGACCACATGGCTACCGAACTGATTCCGCACACCGCGGACCTCGATCACGTTGTCCTGGTTCATCAGTAATCGATCTCCAGGAAGAAGACAGCCGCGAAGGCATCGAGCAGAATGACCATAAAGAGCGATTGCACCACCGAAATCGTGGTGCGACGCCCCAAATCCTCAGCGGAGCCTTGCACCATCATGCCTTGATAGCAGCCGATCACGGCAATGAAGAAACCAAAAAACGGCGCCTTGACCATCCCCACCACGAAATTGTCAAGCACGACAATCTCCTGGGTCCGTGCGATGAACAACGCCGGGGGAATATCCAGCGACACCCATCCCACGAGCCCGCCGCCCACAAGGCCAAGAACACCGGCAACGAAAGCAAGACAGGGCACAGCGATGAGAAGCGCCAACACCCGCGGCAGAATCAAGGCATCCATAGGATCTATGCCCATGGCCTGCATCGCATCGATCTCCTCACGCAGCTTCATCGATCCGATCGAGGCGGTAAAAGCGCTGCCCGAGCGTCCCGCAATGAGAATGGCTGTCAAAAGAACGCCAAATTCCCGCAAAACAGCAATACCCACGAGCTCCACGGCAAAAATTTCAGCACCAAACTCGCGCAGCACGGTTGCACCCATAAACGCCACCACGGCACCGATGAGGAACGACATCAGCCCGATGATCAGGATCGCGTTGAAGCCTGCGGTCTCCATATGGTGGATCACCGGCGTAGCCCGGAAGCGCGAAGGATGCTTGATGGTTTCGAAGAGACGCACGATGACCGCCCCAAGAAAGCCAAGGATAGCATACACTTCACCCAACACATCTTCGGTGCTGCGCCCCACACGCTCGAGCACTTGCATGAACGAGTTTGGCCGCGGCGGGATTTCGCAAGAGGTTAGGTTGGCGGCCGCCTGCTCCAAGAGGACCTGGTGATGGGGCTCGACATTTTCAAAGCCGAAAAGCGGCTCCCCGGCCCTGTCGCGCGCGCCGCAGGCCTTCATGGTCCGCTGCAAGATCATCGCACCGGAGGTGTCGAGCGCTTCGACCGCGCGCATATCAATGGTCATCGGCTGATCAAGCGTGGTTTCAGCCCAGCGTCGGATGTCCCGATCGAGGCTTGTGATGCCCTCACCGATCGTCCAACGTCCGAAGACTTCCAGGTGCGGCACCTTGGAAGATCCGGTTTTGTAGCTTGCGCTTGTCATCGTCCGGTAAGTCTCATTGTTTACCTTGGTTCGAGGGATACACGAACCATGCCAGAGCTTATTGAAGAGCGCTTAAACTCACACGCATCTTATGTGGGGCGTGACAGTATCGCCGCCAATCTTCCCGACTCCAAGCTCAAACGTTAAGGAACTCCATCGTGTTCGAACAGCGCCAGGAACAGCGGCTCCGCCTTCTTCTCTCTGCGCCCGCGGTGATCATCCTCGCGCTTGCGGCTTTTGCGATGCTGACAGCCAAGGATCCTGGCCGTTTTCCGCGGGAGGGGTTTTTTGACCTGATCCTACGCTTGGCGCCCCGCCCGGCCGCCGAGGCCCCGAGCACTGCGACCATTTTGATCGATGACGAGAGCGCGGAACGCCTCGGGCCCTGGCCTTGGCCGAGAAGTGCTTATGCGGGCCTTATCGATGCTGCAGAAGCTGCTGGTGCGCAGTCCGTAACCTTGACCATCTCAGTGGCCGGCGAGGACCCGCTTTCACCGGATGTTCTCGTGCGGCGCTGGCTCAATGACTCCGCTATAGCCTCGACTGGTGATCCGCTTGCCGCGCTGGCGCTTCTTCCTTCCAATGATTTGATCCTGGCCCGTGCGATTGCCGGTGGCCGGGTGGGCATCGGTGTGGCTGATCGCCTGCGCAGTGCCGACCGGCCTGTCCGTTGGGGCCGCGTCAGCGAGGACCGTCCGCCCTGGCTTCGCATCGCTGACCAAACCCAAGCCATAGCGCTACCTGCGGTGATCGGGACGCAAACCTTGACCACGGAAATCGAGGAAAGCACCCAAGCGGTTGTGGCTGGCCTGCCGCAGGATCCTGATGGCGTGGTTCGACGCTCTGCCCCTCTTTATGCTGTGGGCGACCGCCCTGCACCAGCAGCTGGGCTCGCAGCCCTTGCGATTGCAGGGCAACCGGTGGGACTGGATCTGAGCCGTCATGCCATCAGCGCCCGCGGGCGAGCACCGGTGAGCATCACGGTCGGTGATCACCCCTCGCTCCCCCTCGATAACCGCGGCGAGGTGCGTTTGTGGCTGCCCCAGGCAATCAATGTGCAAGCCGTGCCCGCATGGCGGGTTTACGATGACCCGCAAACTTGGACGCGGCCCTTCAAAGGCAAGCATGTCTTCATCGGCGAGACCCAATCGGACCTTGGCACACAGCGCACAGCACGCGGTGTTTTGCCGACCGCTGAAATTCATGCTCTCTACACTGAGCAAATTCTTCAAGGCGCTGCACCCCGACGGGTCAATTGGGCCGGGTTCACCGAAGGTTTTGCGACCTTGCTTGTGGGCACAGCTGCGGTTCTGGCGGTGATTTTTCTTCCTGCGATCCTTGCCTCGACCCTCACCATCGGTCTGATCCTCATCAGCTTCGCCGTCCCCTTCTTTCTGTTCCGCCAGACGGGGATGCTGTTCGACCCCACACCCGGCGTGATGGCCGCGGCTTTTGGGCCTTTAGCTGTCGGCGCCACAATGCTCACCAATATGGTCGTGCGGGACGATGCGCTGCGCGGCGCTTTCCACGGTGCGCTTCCTCAAAAGGCGATGCGCCGTGTACAGAGCCAAGGCGGTCAGAAGCTTTTGAAAGGCGTGCATCGGGATGTCACCGTGCTCTCCTGCTCCTTCGAACTGCCGCCCAAACTGATCGAACGGTTCGCTGGCCGCCCGCGCGACTTCATGCTTTTCCGCGCCAGCGCCAATGACCGTCTACGCCGCACGATCTTGGAGCATGAAGGCACCGTCGATTACGGCGAAGACGGACGGCGTTTGGGGTATTGGAACGTTCCGCTAGCGGAAGATAAGCATATCGAGCTTGCCTGCTCATGTGCCCTCAGAATGCTCGACGATGTCAGCTCGATGAGCCAGCAGGTCTCTGAAAGCCACCATGTTTCGCGCGGCGGCGCCTTGAAAGAACTTGCCGACGGCCGCATCGAGATCGGCATTTCCACGGGGCCTTGTTTTGCAGGTCCCGCAGGGCTTGGTGGGCGCAACCGCTACGCAGCCCTTGGCGAGCCTGTGCGCTTTGCCGGTCGGTTGCGAGGGCGTTCAGCGCTTTATGGGCCAGCCATCATCACCGACGCCAATGTCTTTGATACCCTGCGCCACCACTATGCTTTTTTGGACCTCGACTATGTGCGTCAGCATCCCGAAGCCCAGGCCGAGACCATTTATGGCCTTGTGGGCAACCCCTTCTTGAAGGCATCCAAAACATTCCGTCAGTTGGCAGATATTCAGCGTGATCTCCTCAGTGCCTGGCGTGCGCAAGACATCAAAACCGCCATGCGCCACTTGCAACAGTTGCGCGGCATTCCCGGCGTGCCGCAAACCTATGTGGAGCTGTTCGAGAAACGCTTGCTCGCTGCACGGGTGTCGAGCCCCAGGCAAACCCAGGACGTCAGCGAAGTGCTGTCTCTCTAAATCTGAGAAAAGTGCCAACCTCTCCCTTAGAGCGTTTTCAGCCAAAGTGGAGCCGGTTTTGGCGGTTCGAAAACGCGACAGTCAAAGAATCTAGAGCTGTTTCAGTGGCTCGGAGATCACTGAAACAGCTCTAGAGAGAGGTTTAAATCTCTGATTTGAGGAGAAGGGAATAAAGCAAACGAACGTTTGCCCCATTCACCATCACAGATGGCCATCTGTCCCGAGAGATAAACCTAAAAAGCGTTGAGCACGGAAGGTTGGCGTGCCACGAAACTCGCAGGACGCGGATCGTCAAGACGCGCCGTCAGCGCATCAGCCGTTCGGCCAAGTTCGAGAATCGCTTGAGTGAATTGCTCTTTCACCCGTCGCACCTCATTGCGGTCCACATCACCGCTCTCTTTCATCATGATCATCAACGCTTCGGCATAAATCAGACGGCACTGACGCGCCTGGCTGATCGCCTCTTCGATGATGCGCAAATCGGAAGGAACCGGATCAATGGCGTTGCTCGCCATGCGTCCCACATGGGCGACATTCCAAGCAGCGGTGAGCGATTCATCAAGATCGCGGCGCACGACCAACGTTGTCGGCACGCCGTCGGCTTCGATCGCTTCAAGATAGCTCTTGGCCTGAACCCGTGCGGAAGGGGCGGTGCCGCCGAAAAGAAGGGTAACGAAGGGCGTCTCCGCCTCCTCAGGTGTGTCCCATGGACGCGCCTCGAGCCGCTCCAGCGCTGCGATCATGGCTTCGCGCTCGACCGCCACATCCTGCGGCGTTTGCGTTTCATGACTTCCGAGTTGGACAGACGCGCACCCGGTCAGCGCGATCGCGCCCACCACAACATAAGAAATAGCAGTCTTGATCGCCCTCACTCCACTTAAATGCCCCGCAACGCCTGATATGGCACGTTGCTTCCTCAAACTCGAACCCCTGGAAAGCATACCGTTGCCGTGCTCGTCAGTCACGTTAAGGGTCATATAAACACATTTCCGACGTTCGTGAAAAGGCATCCATGGCCCTAAAACCGTGTTATCCAGCATTAGAACCCTACCTTCGTGCGCGTTTGCGTGTCTCGGCGCTGCACGAGATCTATTATGAGGTGAGCGGCAACCCCCTCGGCAAACCCGTGGTGGTTTGCCATGGCGGGCCGGGTGGTGGGTCCACCCCGTCGATGCGTCGCTATTTCGATCCTCATCAGTATCAGATCATCCTGTTCGATCAGCGCGGCTGCGGGCGTTCAACGCCCCATGCGTCCGTGGAAGAGAATTCTACCTGGGACCTTGTTGCCGACATGGAGCGATTGCGGCAAAAACTGGGCATTGAAAGATGGCAGGTGTTTGGCGGTTCCTGGGGCTCCACACTGGCGTTGTCCTATGCACTCACCCACAAGAGCCATGTCTCAGAGCTCGTCCTGCGGGGAATTTTCACATTAAGACCGGAAGAGCTTCTTTGGTTTTACCAAGAAGGCGCCAATTGGATCTTTCCCGAAGCCTGGGAGGCGTTCATCGCGCCAATCCCCCCCGAAGAGCGGGGCGATTTGATGGAAGCGTACCGCCGCCGCTTGCAAGGTGACAATGAGGAAAGCCGGCTCGATGCGGCCAAAGCTTGGTCGGTTTGGGAGGGCTCGACGGTCTCCCTCTTCCCCAACCGCGAGCGGATGGAGAACTTTGCCGGGGACCGCTTTGCCCTCGCCTTTGCGAGGATCGAGAACCATTACTTCGTCAACAAGGGTTTCTTCGAGCAAGATGACTGGATCATCGCCCATGCGCACAAGCTCGAAGGCGTCCCCGGAACGATTGTTCAGGGTCGCTACGACATCGTCACACCGGTGAAGACAGCTTATGAGCTTCACCGCCAATGGCCGGGTAGCCAGCTCCGCATTGTCTCCGATGCCGGGCACGCGGCCAGTGAACCGGGCGTGGTCTCGGCACTGATCGATGCAACCGATCGGTATGCTGAGGGAAGGTGAGGTTAGAGCCTATTGCACCGAAAGTGGATCACCGGTTTCGCGTTCGTAATATGCCCAAACAAAGACTTAGAGGCAGCGCTTCACCTCTCCCTTGGGAGAGGTCCGTATTTTATGATGCGGGGAGAGACCAAAAGCCATTTTGAGCATCATGATCGCTTCATGACTTCAAACCCAGGAACCAAACCTAACGACCCAAACCCGCAACAATCGGTGCAAGGACAGCGCCCCAAAGCAAGATGAGGCCCACAAAGAACGGGCACACATAGCGGATGAGAAAGCGCCATCGCTGGTAGGCGCTCTCTTTTTTGAAGCCGAGTTCTTCCTTGCTGGCCGATTGGCTCACAACGTAACCGGCGAAGATGGCCGTCAAAAAACCGCCGAGCGGCAGAAGGATGGAGCCGGTCAAAATATCCGTGAAGTCGAGAAGCGTACGGCCTTCAAAAAGCGGCAATGACCCAAGCGGCTCCCATGTGTTGAGGAAGGTTTCATTGACTGATGTGGGTACCTGACTGAGGGCGTGGAGCACACCGATCGCAAAAATCAGCGTGCCAATCAAAAAGGCACCAATGATACGGCGACGCGAACGTAAGGCCGGGTCAAGGTCGAGGTCACCTTTGGCATGGGAAGCGGGCACTTCGAAAAGCGCGATCGCTGATGTGAGTGCGGCGAAGACGCCCATAGAGAAAAAAGCGATCCCGAAAATGCCTCCGAACGGCATCTGGCTGAAGGCCAGAAGCAGCGGTCCGAAGATCAAACCAAGGCCCCCGGCAGGCTCAAGACCATATTGAAACACAATGGGAAAGACAGCGAGACCTGCTGTCAGCGCCACCATGGTATCGGCCGATGCGATGGTGAGGGAGGATTGCGGAATGCTCTGATCACGACCGAGATAAATGCCGTAAGTCAACATCATAGCTGAACCCAAGCTGAGTGAAAAGAAAGCTTGTCCCACGGCATTGACGAGAATCTGTCCATTCAAAAACTGCTCAGCAAGCGCATCGAATTTCGGTTTGAAGAGAAAATCGATGGCTGCCGCTGTGTCGCCTGTCGACATCGAAATGATGGAAAGGCCGATGAGCAGAACGAAGAAGATCGGCATCAAGAGGGTCGCGGCCTTCTCAATACCGCCCTTCACACCGCGGCTGACAATCAAAGTGCAGACCGCGATGAAGAGGCCATGAAACAGGATCATGGTGCGCGGCGAGGCCAGAAGGGCGGGGAAAAGCCCCGTGATGTGGTCTTGAGTTTGCCCTGCAAAGGCTGGCGCGCCGACAGCGGCCAATCCGGAAGCCCCCAGAGCGCCAGCGAAATCACCCACAAGCAGCACCGCGAAATAAAGAAGCCACCCCGCCAGAACCGAATAAAACGTCACGATCAGAAAGCTTGCCAGCATCCCAATCCAACTCATCCAAGCCCAAGCTTTATGAGCACCATCGGTGGCGGCAAGCCGCCCAATCGCAGCCACAGGTGTGCCGCCGCCGCGCCGGCCGAGGAACAGCTCCGCCATCAAAACCGGCAGACCAATGGCAAACACGGACAGAAGATAGACGATGACAAAAGCGCCGCCGCCATTGTCGCCAGCTTGATAGGGAAAGCGCACGAGATTACCGATGCCAACAGCCGAACCAATCGCTGCGAGAACAAAGGCTGCGCGCCCGGACCAGGCTTCATCCTTACCGGTGCTCACTGATGCCATGGTGATTCTCCCCCTCATTTGATACGCTGCGGCCTTCTGAAGCTGTGGTTAAACGAAGTTTTATCGACCCTGGCAATCCTCCGACAACGCAGGATCGATAGGTTTGTCGGTGTTGAGGGAAGGAGCTTCCAAAATGGGCCAAGCGATCGACGCTGAACAAATCTCGATGTTGGTGGATGGGACAGGTGTCGAAGGCGTGATGCCGATCCTCGATGCCTATTGGGAATCCAACGATCAACTGATAGCGCAGTTGAAAGATGCCCTGGCCGCAGGCGACACAAACGCCGTGGCGACCACGGCCCATGGGTTGAAAGGCTCATCGGCCAATTTGGGCGCAACCCTCATGGCTGAACGCGCGCGGGAGATCGAGCTGGCTGCCAAAGGCAATGACCTCGATGCGGCTCGCGCGGCCTGCGCCAAACTCGACGATGACATCGCCGCCGTACGCCAAGCCTTTGACGAGATCCTCGCAACGAAAGCCTAAACGCCGAAGCCTGAGGTTCGAAGCGTGTCCTGATTGCGGTCGAGCCAGGTCGACATGACCAGGCCAAAGCCCGCCATCATCGACAGCATCACCGTGCCGCCGTAACTTACCAGCGGCAGGGGCACACCGACCACCGGCGCAAGGCCCATCACCATGCCGGTGTTGATGACGACATAAGACACAAATGTCAGGGCCACACCGAGGCTCAGCAAACGGCCGAAATGCGATTTTGCGCTCATGGCGATCTGCAAACTGGTGAAAAACACACCAAGATAAAGCAGCAAAAGCACCACCGCGCCATAAAGCCCAAGTTCTTCACCTAAGATCGTGAAAATAAAGTCCGTGTGCATTTCCGGCAGGAAATCAAGCTGGCTCTGGGTGCCCTCCATATAACCCTTACCCTCCACCCCGCCCGAGCCGATGGCGATCTTGGATTGGTTGGGGTGGTAGTTGGCACCAAGAGGATCCTTGCCAGGATCAAGAAAGGCCGTAATCCGATCAATCTGATAGGACTGCAAAAGCCCCGTCTGCACCGCGCCGATCACCGCGCCGACACCGCCAATGATGCCCAGCACCACAAGCCGCCAGGAGATCCCTGCAAGGAGCAAAATCCCGACTCCGGAAAGACCAAGCAAGATTGCGGTGCCAAGGTCTGGCTGCAAAAAGACAAGACCCACCGGTGCACCGATCATCGCCAGCGGCGGCACGAGCCCTGTGATGGTGGAAACACGTTTGAAATCGAGGGCATGATAATAACGCGCCAGTGCCAAAACGAGTGCGATTTTCATCAATTCCGACGGCTGTATTTGAAATCCAGCCAAGGACAACCAACGCTTCGCACCCATATTGGTATCACCAATAATCGGCACAAGGAGCAAAAGCCCGAGCACGACAAAGTAGCCAGGATAAGCCACCGATAACCAAAACTTGAGCGGTGTGATCCCGATCGCGATTAAAATCAGCATGGTGACGACAAACCTCATCGCATGAGGCAAGGCGTAGGGCATCAAGCTTCCTTCGGACACGGAGAAAAGTGCCAGAATGCCCGCCGATGCGATGGCAGCGAGAAGGAAAAGAAGGACGAAATTAAGCTCAGAAAGCCGCTGGCGGATTTTGCTTTTGGCCGCGGACTCGATGACAATCGCGTTCACTGCCCATCCCCAAGCTGCGCCAGACGGCCGGTTTTCCTAATCTCACTGCCATCCCAGAGGTCATGACGATCAGGGTTGGCAGGGTCCTGCTCAAGCACGGCGCGCATGATATCCCGCGCTCGTGGACCGGCGGCACGGGAGCCTGATCCGCCATGTTCGACCACGACGCAACAGGCGTAGCGCGGCGCATCATAAGGTGCGAAAGCCACAAAAAGCGCGTGGTCACGCAAGTGCCAAGGCAGCTCCTCGTTCTTAAGGCGCCGCCCGGTTTCAGGATCGCGTTTGAGGCCCACCACCTGGCTAGTCCCGGTTTTGCCTGCCATCATAAAATCCGGCATCAATGTTGAGCGCGCCGCGGTGCCCCATTCATTGACCACGGCATTCATCCCGGCACGGATGGGTTCCATGTGGGATCGCTTGCCTTCCAAAGCGCCAAAGACAGGATCAGGCAAAACCTTGCCTCCTACCGCACGCACAAGCCGCGGCTCCACATAACGGTGGGTGGCGATGCGCGAGGACATGACGGCAAGCTGAAGCGGCGTGGCCGTCACGGCCCCCTGCCCGATGGCCACGGACAAAGTCTCGCCGGGGAACCAAGTCTGGTTCGGCGGATCGTTGCGGTAGTAAGCCCGTTTCCAAGCGCGGGAGGGAACCGTTCCCTCCGCCTCCGCACCAATACCAAGATCAAATGTCCGCCCCAGGCCAAAACGGCGCGCCACATCGGCAATATGATCGATATCCAACTGGGTGGCGAGGTTCCAGTAATAGACATCACAAGAGTGCTTGATCGACCCGACCATATCGAGGGCGCCGTGCCCTTCCTTTTTCCAACACGTCGCCGTGCGCCCACCAAAGCGGAAACTGCCATTGCAGAAATGTCGCGTGGACGGAGAAATCCCCGCCTCCTGCGCGGCGATCGCGGTCAGAAGCTTGAAGGTCGAGCCTGGCGGATAGCTGCCCGCAACAGGTTTGTTGAGAAGCGGCTTGAGCGGGCTTTCATTGAGCTCCCGCCAAAGCTGCGCCTCAATTCCGCGGCTGAACACATTGGGATCGAACGCCGGTGTCGAGGCCATGACGAGCACATCGCCATTGACAACATCCATCACCACCGCCGAGGCGGAAACAGGATGCGGCTCTTGGGTCCCGTCAGGGTACTCTTGATAATCCGCCGCCAGAACTTCCAGGGCGCGCGCTTGCAAATCCTTATCGATGGTCAAGCCCAGAGGTTCGCCCTGGACAGGATCGACACTTGAATCCGCATACTGCTCAATCACCCGGCCATGGGCATTGACCTGCACGCGGATCGAGCCTGCCGTTCCCTGGAGCTGATCGTCGAATGTACGCTCGAGCCCTGCCTTGCCGATTTTGAAGCCTGGCTGACGGTAGAGAAGCTCTGTCTTCTCCGCTTGCTCTTGGGTGGCGGCAAAACGTTCCGTGCGCGCAATGTCTTCAGTGGTAGCAGCCCCCATATAACCCACAACGAAGGCGGCACCCGCTTCAGGGGCGTAGGAGCGGCTCCAGCCGACCTCGGAGACAATACCGCGAATGTCCGTAGAATGAAAATTCACCGAAGCGAAGGTCTGCCAATCGAGGGAGTCGGCAACGACGATGGGAATGAAGCTCCGCTGACGGCGTGCTTTTTCAAGTACCGCCAAGATCGCCCGCTCCTCCAGCGGCATGATCGTTGCGAGCTTGATCAAGGTCTCGCGCAGATTGTCCGTACGCTCCGGAATCACCAGAACGCGG
>JBCCTG010000010.1:0-18752 GCA_039198735.1 Pseudomonadota bacterium
GGTGAAGTTCCTGATTTCTTTAACTATATTGGCCGAAACACAGGCTATATCATCCATCCCGAAGAGATCTTGGCCGACAACTTTGCCGCATGGGCCATGGCACGGCCCGACCTGCCCAATCCTGAAATCCCCGATGCCGTGGGCACGTTCTGGCTCGTGGCCGGCGAGTAAGGTTCCTGGCTCTTAGGGGTTTTCTGCAACGCAACGATGCCGCAAGAGAGCGCTTTCGCAAGGAAGACAAGAGACGTGCGGCACTTTTTAACCACTGAGGATTTGACGAAAACCGAGATAAGCGCACTCCTGGATGATGCGCGCGCGCTTCAGGCTACGCCGCAGAACGACCGGCTCCGAGGAAAGCGATGTGCGCTTCTCTTCTTCAACCCAAGCCTTAGAACCCGCACGTCGTTTCAGATCGGCATTGCTGATCTCGGCGGCACCTCTGTGGTCCTCGATGCTGCGGGCACTTGGCCTCTGGAGGTGGAGCCCGGCGCCATTATGGACGGCGAGGCCGAAGAGCACGTGGCCGAGGCCGCGCGGGTGCTCTCCACCTATGTGGATCTCATCGCCATTCGTTCCTTCCCGAAGTTTGCCGATTGGAGCCGTGAGCGTGAGGACCCGATCCTCAACGGCTTCGTGCGCCATGCGAGCGTGCCGATCATCAATATGGAGACGATTATCCATCCGTGTCAGGAGCTTGCCATGCTGATGGCGATGCAAGACCGGCTTGGTGATCTTGAGGGCAAAAAGCTCTGCCTCACATGGACCTATCATCCCAAACCGCTCAACACTGCGGTTGCCAACTCCGCGCTTTTGGCGGCGACCAAAATGGGGATGGAGGTGACGCTCCTTTGTCCCAGTGAGGCGTATCGTCTTGACGAGAAGTTTTTGCGGGCAGGCGAGCGTTTTGCCAGTGAAAACGGCCGTTCCCTGAAGATCACCCACGATATCGGCGAAGCTTACACCGGCGCCGATGCCGTTTATGCGAAAAGCTGGGGGCGGCTCGACCAAATCGGACTACCTATGGAAAACCGTCTGACGCCTGATGATTTACGCCATTTTATCGTCGATGAAAAGAAAATGGCGCGCACCAACAACGCGACCTTCAGCCATTGCTTGCCCATGCGCCGTAATGTGAAAGTCACCGACGCTGTCGCCGACGGCCCCAATTCTTTAATCATTCCGGAGGCGGAAAATCGCCTTCACGTCCAGAAGGCAGTGCTGAGTGCACTGATCGGATCATGACCAAAACTTGCGTTCTTGCTTTTTCAGGTGGCCTCGACACCTCCTATTGCGTCCTTAAACTGCGCGATGAAGGTTATCGTGTGGTCACCTATTACGTACATTCGGGCGCCGCTGACCCTGATGCCGAGGCCCATATCGCTGCACGCTCGAAAGAGCTTGGCGCTGACGAGCATATCAACGACAATGCTTCTGAAGAGCTTTGGGGGCGGATCGTTGTGCCCTTCCTTGCAGGCGGCGCCCGTCGTCAGGGGCGCTATCCTGTTCTTTGTGCTGACCGCTCGCTCATTGCGGCGCGCGGTGTTGTTATTGCTGATCGTCTTGGTGCTGATGTCGTGGCCCATGGCTGCACAGGCATGGGGAACGACCAGGTTCGTTTTGATACAGAGTTTCGTGCGCGATCCAGCTATCCTGTGTTAGCGCCCATCCGCGACATTCAAGACAAGGACAATGTCCGTGCGTATGAGGAGGATTATCTCCGTTCTCGCGGATTTGACGTGCCTGAGCGTGCAAGCCTTTTCTCGGTCAATGAAAACCTTCTGGGTGCGACCTTGTCCGGCGGATCGATTGACCGTTGGGAAGAGCCGCCAGCCGAGGCGCGGGTTTTCACCGCGCCGCGCGAGGCCTGGCCCAGAGATCCCCTGAAGCTGACCCTCACATTCGATCGCGGTGTTCCGACGGCCTTGGATGGCGTCTCTCTGCTGGGTGCTGAGCTTCTCAGGGCCCTCAATGAACGTCTTGGTGCCTATGGTGTGGGTTACAGCATCTACACTGGCGATACCTTGGTGGGCCTTAAAGGGCGGATCGTTTTCGAGGCCCCTGGGATTGAGGGTCTCGAAGAGGCGCACACGGCGCTTTGTGAGGCTGTCTCCAGCCGGGCGCAAAACGGGTTCCGGCGCAAAATCGGCGAGGCCTGGTGTGACCTTATCTATGACGGCCTGACGGCGGATGCGTTGCGCGACGATCTTGAGGCTTACCTAACGTCGTCTCAAGCGCGGGTGACGGGCGAGGTCGATCTGCATGTCATCGGCGGACAAGTGACGGCCATGGCTGTGCGTACCAAGAACATTCCGCAACGCAAAGGCGCCGTCTACGCCCAAAAAGCGGCTTGGTCAGGCGCAGCCGCGGAAGGCTTCACGGAGCTTTTCGGTCAGTCCACGGTGCTTCATACTAAAGTAGGTGATGCAACATGACAGCTTCTCTCGATAGCATTTTGAACCATCTGCGGCCTTTGATTGCGGCGGATACCCAAAACCCTCCGCGGGGGATCGATCCCTCCCATCCGCTTCTTTCCGCAATCCGTGCTTCGCTGCCTGATTTTCAAATCGACGTGCGTGATCTCGGTGAGGGCAGGTTGATCATCGATGCCCGGCGCGGTGAAACCCCTATCCTTTTCAATGTGCATATGGATACCGTTCCTATTGCCAAGGGCTGGAGCCATGATCCGCATGATCTGACGTTGGCTGATGATCGCGCCTACGGTTTGGGCACCTGCGATACGAAAGGCGCAGCGGGTGTGCTTTTTGCCTTGGCAGAGGCCTGCGATCACCCTTTCCGCATTCTTCTAACAACGGATGAAGAGGCTGGTAAGAGCGATTGCATACGGACGTTTCTTCAAGATCCTGTCGCCGCCGATGTCGCTGTCGTGGCCGAGCCGACCGATGCCCTTGCACGGCTTCAGCACCGGGGCCTTGCCTCGGCCCAGGCCCTTTTCAAAGGTGAGAGCGCCCATGCATCAGAAGCTGCACGGCCAAGCGCTGTGCACCGGGCGGCTCAATTCATCAGTGAGGCACTGGCCTCACCCTTTGCCCGCGACAACCGGCTCAATTTTGGCCGTATTGAAGGCGGCGTGAAGGCCAACATGGTTGCAGCGGAGACGGAGCTTCTTTTTGGCTTTCGTGCGCGGCCGGGTACGGATCATACGATCTACTTTGAGCAACTTCGGAATATAGCTGAGGGCGGGGCGATCCAGGAACGGTTTATCGGCCCCGCTCTTCCCTCGGATGAAGGCGGCGTGTCCGCCGATGCGCAGGCACGCGCATTGGCATGGTGCCGTGCCCATGACCTCCCTATGGGCGAGCCCGTCGATTTCTGGACTGAGGCCTCACTTTTCTCCGCAGCCGGAATTCCTTCCCTCGTTTTGGGTGCAGGATCGATCACACAAGCGCACAATGCTGATGAATTCGTGACTTATGATCAGCTCACAACGCTTTACGATCTCTACGAACGGATTGTGGCCGCATAAATGGTTGAGATGAGTTTCCGGGATCGTGCCAGTCTTCTCCTCGCAGGGCTTGAGGAGGGCCGGGAGGTTCGTGCTTACTTGCGACGCTTCTCACAATCCGAAGACGGATGTTTTGCGGTAGTCAAGATCGGCGGCGCCGTGGTCGAGCGCGATCTCGAGCCGCTGGCCAATGCCCTGGCGCTGCTCCAGTTTTTAGGGCTGCCGCCTGTTGTCGTGTACGGCGCAGGGCCGCAGCTTGATACGGATCTCGCCAAGGCCGGGTTCGAAGAGAAGCGCATTGATGGCCTGCGGGTCACGCCCGAGACGGCTATGCCTTTGGTCACCTCGGCCGTTGGCACCATGACGATGCGCCTTGTCGCTGCGATGCATGAGCGCGGCGCCTTGGCCATGGCGATGCCAATGGGAACATTGCGCGCAAAACTGATCAACCGTGACGTTTACGGAGCGGTTGGTAACCCTATGACCATCGACTCCAAGGCTATTTTGGAACTCCTGGCTTCTGGCGTTATACCCATGCTCGGCTGTGTTCATCCAGACGATGCCGGACAGCTTCTCAATGTCAATGCCGACGGTATCGCGCGTGCGGTGGCGGCGGAGCTCCGTCCCCAGAAAATTGTTTTTGTCACTGGGACGGGCGGTCTTCTGGGGCCTGACGATCAGATTATCGATACTATCAATTTGGCAGCAGACGGAGAGACTCTTTTCGCGTCCGACTGGTTGCATGGCGGTATGGCGCATAAGCTTCGGGAAATCGGTGATCTTCTTGCCGTCCTGCCGCCATCGTCATCAGTTTCGGTGACCAGTGCTGAAGGGGTGGTGCGTGAGCTCTTCACCCACACAGGGTCAGGCACACTCATCCGGCAGGGTGAGGCGATCCGGCGCAAGGACGATGCCCATCGTTCCGTTTTCGAACCACTTATCAACCAAGCTTTCAAAAAAGATCTGAAGTCTTCCTATTGGGATCGGTTGACCGTTCATTATGGTCTGCTCTCTGATCATCAAAGGGCAGGGGCCATCGTCACCCAGATTGACGGCATCGATGTGCTCGATAAATTCGCGGTTCTCGGTGCGGCGCGCGGGGAGGGACTGGCCAAGAGCCTGTGGCAAGCCTTGACCGAGCATTCGCCGCAACTTCTCTGGCGGTCCCGCGCGACGAACCCCTTCAACGGGTTTTATGCTGCGCAGGCTGATGGTTTCCTGCGGCGCGGTGAATGGCTTGTCTATTGGACGGGCTCTGCGATCGAGCCCCGTGTTCAGGCGCTCGCCGATGAGCTTGCATCACGGCCTGGTGATTTTGAGGGCGAAGAATGATCCGTGTCGGGCTGATCGGCGCTCGCGGTTATGTGGGCAGAGAACTGATCGCGGCGCTTGACCGTGATGACCGCTTTGATCTTGCGTTTGCAAGCTCTCGCGCGATGGCCGGAAAAGCGCTGAGCGCAACGCCAGGTTTGGCGACCCTTCACCGGTTCGGCACGCATGTGGCAGAAGAGTTGGGGCCAGATGAGGCAGCGGCCCGCCCTGTCGATGTTCTTGTATTGGGTCTACCCAACGGCCTTGCTGCGCCTTATGTTGCAGCTGTCGAGCGCAGTTCTCTCCATCCTATTATCATCGATCTCAGTGCCGATTATCGGCATCAAGATGGTTGGATTTATGGTGCGCCAGAGATGTTTTCGGATACCCTGAAAACTGCGAAACGGATCGCCAACCCCGGATGCTACGTCACCGCGGCAAACCTTGGCTTGCTGCCCATCACCGATTTGGTGGCAGGACCAGTCTCCGTTTTCGGCGTGTCCGGATTTTCCGGCGCCGGAACCACACCGTCATCGCGTAACGATGCTGAACGGCTTGAAGCCAATGTCATCCCTTACGGGTTCGGCGGCCATGGTCATCAAAAAGAAATTGCGGTAGCCACCAAGCTCAATATTGTCTTTGCGCCGCATGTGGCGTCATTCTTCCGTGGGCTTATCGTGACCATCACAGCTCCCCTTCGCAAAGCGATGACGCCTGCGGCTATCAAACAGCGGTATCTGGATCGCTACGCCGATGCTGCCCAGGTCGAGATTATCGACGAGGCGCCTGAGATCACCCGTGTGGCCGGTCAAGATAAGGTCGTCATTGGCGGTTTTTCTGTCGATCAAGAGACACGTATGCTGACATTGACCTCGGGACTTGATAATCTGCGCAAAGGTGCCGCGACCCAAGCCATGGAAAATATCGTGCTCGCCACCGGCGTTTGAGAGCGCGTTGCAAACGCAGTCCGTAAGCGTATCACCACCGCACGCTTTGCTTTGACCGGGTCCACGGCACCCTTTATGCTCTAAGATGTGAGAGACACCGTCGCCGATATCGCACAGCCAGGCGCGTCGCCAGGCCCTTGGAAACGAGGGGTCACCAGCGCCGCGATGGTGGTCGCATGCTTGCTGCTTATCATCAAGATCATCGCCTGGGCTCTGACCGGGTCCGTGGCCGTTCTCGCAACGCTCATGGATTCGGGTCTTGATCTTTTGTCGAGTGCCGGGGCGTTCCTCGCTGTGCGGATGGCTGCGCAGCCCCCTGATGAGAACCACCGCTTCGGCCACCAAAAGGCGGAAGCTGTCTCAGCCTTATTGCAAACCGCGGTGATCGCGGCATCGGCGACCTTGGTGACGATCGAAAGCGTACGGCGGCTTTTTCATCCCTCGCCGATCGAGAATCCGGGTGTCGCCGTTGTCGCCCTGACCGTTTCACTCCTCTTGACGGTCGGTTTGGTGGCTGCCCAATCGATAGCGGTGCGCAAGACAGGCAGCGTTGTCCTCAAGGCTGACCGCGCTCATTATACGGGCGATATCATCGCCAATCTTGGCATTCTTGCGGCGATCATGATCGCATCAACAACGGATTTTCTTCGTGCTGATGGCATTGCCGGATTGGTGGCTGCAGGTTTCCTCTTCTGGTCCGTGCGCGAGGTGGCCTCCGAAGCGCTACCTGATCTGATGGACGAAGAGTTGCCAGAGGATGAGCGCGCGGAAATCGAAAAGACCATTCGCCAGAACCCGGTGGTCTACGGCTTCCATAACCTGCGCACACGGAAAGCGGGCACGGCCCGTTTTATCCAAGTCGATCTCGAACTGTCAGGCGATATGTTGCTCAAAGATGCCCATGATATTGCAACCCGCGTGTCCAAGGATTTGCGGGAAGCTTTTCCTGGTGCTGATGTTGTTGTCCACCAAGATACGGCGGATGACCATTGAGTGAGCCCCCACATGAAAAGGCGAAGTCAACACCGCAATTGATCGGCCTCGTCCTTGGCCCCGCACTTTTTTTCGGCGTTCTCATGCTGCCAACTCCCGCGACATTGTCATTGGAGGCCTGGGTGGTGGTGGCTCTCTTGCTCCTCATGGCGGCCTGGTGGGTGACCGAAGCCATCCCTATACCGATCACATCGCTTCTTCCTTTGGTGGTGTTGCCTGGCTTTGGTGTGATGCCCATGGCCGACGCATCGGCGTCTTATTTTCATCCCGTTGTGGTTTTGCTCTTTGGCGGGTTTCTTGCGGCCACGGCGGTGGAGCGGTGGCGTCTGCATGAACGGCTCGCACTCTTAACGATCATACGCGCCGGGTCCGGACGAAAAAGCTTGATCGCAGGTTTCTTGGTGGCCTCCGCGCTTTTGTCAGCATGGATCAGCAACACGGCGACCTCGATCATGTTGATGCCGGTGGCGTTGTCCGTGGCTTATGAATTGAACGCCAAGCGGGGTGAGCGTTCGCCCCTTACCATCGCGATCGTTCTTGCCGTGGCTTATGGCGCCTCCATTGGGGGTTTGGCCACACCCATTGGTACGCCCACGAATTTGATCGTCATGGGTGCACTTGAGGACATCGGTGATGAGCGTCTTTCCTTTGCCCGGTGGATGATGATCGGTGTGCCCACTGTCGCCTTGATGATCCCCGCTACGTGGTTCGTTCTCACCCGCGGGCTTCCACCTGCTGCCTCCACGGAAGGCGCGCCGCAGGAGATCATCCGTCATCGTCTTCAAGCTCTTGGTCCGTGGTCAACGCCCGAAATTCGGACTTTGTTCGTCTTCGGGACAATGGCGTTCTTTTGGGTCTTCCGCCGGGCTTTCCTTCAAGACTTAGCGGTTTTCGGGGTTCAGCCTTTTGCCCATGTGACCGATGCAATGATTGCTATCGCCGGCTCCATCGCCATGTTCCTGGTGCCATCGGGCTGTTCCCAACGGTTGGGCAGCATGCTGCTCAATTGGGAAACGGCGGTGCGCATCCCTTGGGGTGTCTTGCTACTCTTCGGCGGTGGTTTGAGTGTCGCGTCGGCCGTCACGGCCACGGGACTTGGCCCCTGGCTCGGTGATCAAATGACGGGTTTAAGTCCTCTTTCGCCGGTGCTGATCATCGTGATCCTCACCAGTTTCATGATCATCTTCACCGAATTCACATCGAACGTGGCGGCGGCTGCGACCTTGATGCCGGTGATCATCGCCATGGGCGCTGGCGCAGGGATCGATGCTGCACAGCTCGCGATCCCCGTGGCCCTGGCGGCGTCATGTGCCTTCATGTTCCCGATGGCGACGGCCCCCAACGCGATCGCTTACGGGACGGGTGAGATCTCCATCGCTAGCATGGCGCGGATCGGTTTTGGCGTGAACGCCTTAGGGATTGTGATCATCACACTCCTGGCCTGGCTCTTAACGCCAGCTATTCTTGGCTAAGCCATAATCCCCGCCACAAGTGAGTGGACACACACCTTTCGGTCCGTTATGGCCACCGCTCACGCCCAGGTAGCTCAGTTGGTAGAGCAGCGGATTGAAAATCCGCGTGTCGGTGGTTCGAATCCGCCCCTGGGCACCAGGCTCTTTTCACGACCGCCTTTTATTTATTACGGCCATTGGGCTGACCCCGCCACACTCTCTGTTGATGTTGGCGAGGTCTTGGTGAAGGCCTAAAAGGTTTTAATTCCGCTGTTGCTTTGCTGCGTCTTTCATAGCGAAAATGGCTGTTGCGAACATCTCGTGCAAGGGTTCGCTGAGCGCGGGGTCGGCTGTTGCGGGTGTGCCTCTGTCAAAGATCGGGTCCGGCGCGTACTCGGCTTGCAGTTGAACAGCCTGGGCATAGGCCTCGCCGCGCATTTGCGCCAAAAGGGCCAGGGCAAAATCGAGGCCTGCTGAGACCCCCGCGCCGGTCATGACGTTGTCGTCGGTGACCACGCGGGCATCAACGGGGATGGCCCCGAAGTCATTGAGGAGATGACGCGTCGCCCAGTGGGATGTGGCCTTCTTGCCTTTAAGAAGCCCCGCTTGGGCGAGGATCAGAGAACCAGTGCATGCGGAGGTCACGTGCTTGGCGCGGCTGCCGCGGTCAACGATAAAGTCCATGGTTTGATCATCGAGCATGGCCTTGACCGTTCCAGCAGTTCCGCCGGGTACGAACAGAATATCCAAATCCTTGGGACAGTCATCCATGCTCATGGTGGGAAGAATGGCAAAGCCCGTGTCCCCCATAATCGGCGTGAGCGCAGGATCTTTGGTCACAAGGTGCACCTTCGCACCCATCATGGACGCAAAGAAATACTGCGGCCCGACGAGATCAAGCATGGTCATCTGAGGATAGACGAGCATCGCCACCTCTTCGCTCCCGTGCATATGAAGGCCGGGGTAGTCCATCAGATCCTCATGGGCTTTGTAGCTGATTTGATAGGCTTCATCGGCTGTCCCGCCGAAGCGGGCCTTGGTGTCTTGCGCCGCGGCACGTTGCATCAGCATGCCTAGGGTCATGAACGGAGCCAGCACGCCGAGGCCTGCTGCGTTTTGAAGGACGGTTCTGCGGGAATGGTGCATGGGTGGTGATCCTTTAGAAACGGGCCGACAAAGTGATGAAGGCGGAGCGAGGTGCGCCGGGGCGAACGACCGCTTGGTTGAAATACTGGTAGGGCAGAAAATACTCCGTATCAGCAAGATTTTGGATGGTGAAGCCGATTCTGTACCCGCCGCTTTCGTAGGAGGCTTGGGCATCCAAAACGGCGTAGGCATCGGAATCGAAGCTGTTGGGCAGCGTGATGTCCGCTTCCGAAGCAAAGGTGACACCGCCGCCGATGCCGAAGCCTTCAAGGGCGCCGCCAAAACGATAGCGTGCCGCAAGACGGCCTGAATATTCAGGCACCCTGGGCAAGCTTTGACCATTCTCAAGAACGGTATCCTCCGTCACCTCGGCGTCGGTGTAGGCCATGGTCATCAGCACCGACATCTGGGGTGAGGGCTCCCACACGAGATCCATCTCGGCACCGACGGATTTTTGCTCGCCGGTCTGGATCGATGTGATGAAGCTGGTAGGATCAGGAGACGGAACATTCTCGCGGACGATCTGAAAGCCCGCGAGGGTTCCTGAGAGGCCCCAACGGCTCAGCGAAAATTTAACACCGCCTTCGGTCGAGCGTGATGTTTCAAGCTCAGGAGGCGCCCCATTCTCGCCAGCAAAGAAAAGGGAGAGGCGCGAACCGCTGGACCATCCGGCGAAAAGAGAGAGGCCTTCGGCCACCTCCACAGCGGCTCCGACCCTTGGGTCGAAGCGGGTGGCGGTATCATCTGTTCCCTGACCACCTTCAACTTCAATCAGTTCGTACTGGCTGACCCGGCCGCCAACCATGAGGCTGATGCGGTCATGGATCTGGACATGGTCCTGAACGTAACCGGCTAAGGTTTTGTAGTCGCTTTCAAGGAAGGTGGTGAGCTGTGTTTCATCACCAAAGCTCAAACGCGGCGTCTCCGTGACGTAATTATAGGGACCGAGAATATTTACAAAATCAAAACCGCTGGCCGCCCGATAGTTGGTGTCGTCATAAGTAAGACCGGCAAGGAGGGTATGCTGAGCGCCTGCAGTGACGAACGTAGCCGTCACACTGGTATCAGCTGTCCACTGATTGATATCGACGGGGAGCTGGCCTCGAATTTGTAAAGCCGTGTTGTCTTCGATCGGTAAGGCCGCGAAAAAGGGCGTTGTGGAGAATTCATCGAATTCGTTTCGGAAATTCCGAACCTGCACCGTTGCAGAAACCTTGTCGCTGAAGCGGTGAGTCAATGTTCCGTGGACCGTCAAGTTTTCAATGACAGTGTCCGGCGCATCGGCAGCGCTCGTGAACTGAAAGGGATCGACCCCCGGAAGGTCGGCCACTTGTGATGGTAGGCCGACATATTCGAGCTGCTCAACACGGTTGTAGCCCACCCGGAGGAGGGCATCGGTTGTGTCCGTCAGTGCAAGACCCAAAGAGGGCTTAAGGGTGATCCTTTCGATCTCCACCTCATCGATAAAGTCGTCCGAGCGAAAATATTCAGCAGGAAGCCGAAAGCCCGCTTTGTCGCCAAGGGGAATGTTGATGTCAATATTCGGCGCGACCGTCTCAAAACTGCCTGCGCGCAAGCCGATTTTTGCGAAGGCCTCTTTTTGAGGTGTCTTGGTGACGATGTTGATCAGGCCACCCACCGGCGCACCGGTGCCGCCGCCAAAAAGCACCGAGGTCGGACCTTTAGCCACCTCCACACGCTCAACCCCCACAAGGCTTGCAGGATCGAGAACGGCCGTATCACCGTAACCGATGAGGCCATCGACGAAGATCTCCGCCTCAAAGCCGCGCACCACGGGGTTGGCGAGCACAAGCTCCGAAGGCTGCGAAGGGACAACACCTGATATGTTGAGAAGCGCGTCGGAGAGGGTGTTCAGCTCTTGCTCGGCAAGCAGCGCCGGTGTCAGGACTTGGATCGACTGCGGAATTTGATCCAGAGGAACCGGGATCCGGGACACCGCAGCATCGAGGGCGCCATAGGGTGAGAGACGGCGGCCCTCGACGATCAGAATATCGCCGCGCCAGGTCGTCTCATCAGTGGGCGGAGGAGGTGTTTGCGCATGGGCAAAAGGCACAAGGGCAACACTGGCCGCGCTGGCCAGGAAGGCAGTTCGAAACATGGAATGGATCTTTCAACAATCAAAAGGGATGGCCCATCTCGGTGATCCGAAAAGGGCAAGGGTGACTTTTGGATTTTAGAGAAAGATCGGCGGTGCTCTGCCGCCAAGCGGCGGACCCGTGGCGCCGACGGAATGCTGACAGGTCCTTTTCGGCACGATGCGCGCCGTGGTCATGACCATGAAAGCATCAGGGCTTAGCGGCTCACTCAGAATGGCCGCCGCGCCAAGAACGCAAAGGGGGCAGTGCCCACCATCCGCAACAGAGCCGTCATCATCAGGATTTATGAGATCGAGGAGGACCTTCGCCGCGTCCTGCGCTTCTGCGCTCAAAGATCCCGAGGGTGCACAGATCAAGGAGCGGATATCCGTCTCCGACCCCGCGCGCGCGGCCATGGCACCAGGCGCCAGCGCTTGGATAACCAAGGCTAGGATCGCGAGGATCTTTGGCAATTTTAATGTTCGCGCTGCTCTCACGCAAAGCTCTTTAGCCTATTTTTCAGCCGCCGCGAGGTCTACCTTGGGAGAGACCTGCAGGTGCGCATCTCTGACGCATACACCGATACGCTGGTTCTCTGTTTAAAATTGAGTTAGAACTCAAAAAACTTTGGTAGAATGAGGAGATGGCGCGGTGAAGAGCGATGACGCCCATACAATTTTAAGGTGCGAGGACTTCGTCACCACCTACGCGCGCAATACCCCCGATGCGGCAGCTCTGGTGGCCGACGGCCATACAGTGTCTTACAAAACACTGGCCGAAGCGATCTCCCGCTGCGCGACCGGGCTTTTGCAAGCCGGTGTGAAGCGCGGCGATCGTGTGGCGACCCTCTCCTCAACCACACCTGATTTTCTGGTCACTTTTCTTGGCGCTCTCTCTGTCGGAGCCATTTGGCAGGGTCTCAACCCGCGTTACCAGCGCAATGAGTTGGCCTATGCCATTCAAGATGCGGAGCCTTGCGTGGTGTTCGCACCGGGGGGCAGCGGCGATAATCGCGATTATCTCGGTGAGCTAGCCGGGATTGCCGAAGAGATGGGCCAAGCGCCTTTGATCGTCGATATGGGCAAGGGTTTGGATGCTTTCTCTCCGTCAGCGGATCAGTCAGCCTTGGCTGCGCGGAGAGAGGAGCTTGACGGCGATGATCCTGCCATCATCGTCTACACCTCAGGTTCCACGGGCGCGCCTAAAGGCGCTCTTCTCAAACACAGCGCCATCGTTTCGATGAGCCAGATGCAAAACCGCGTGTGGCCGGCTGATCCTGCGGTCTCCTTGAACTTCTTGCCGATCAACCATGTGGGATCGATCGTCGACACCACCATGCCGCTTCTCGCTGCGGGCGGGACCATGGTTCTCATGGAGCAGTTCGATCCCGAGCTCTCCCTCGAACTGATGGAGCACCACGGTGTGACCGTATGGGGTTCTATCCCCAGTGTTTTCCATTTGCAGTTGCAAGCCAAGCGCTTTCCGAAGACTGATTTTTCAGCCGTGCAGCTCATCGTCTGGGAAGGTGCGGCCATGCCCGCTGAAATGGTTACACAGCTTCAGTCTGTTTGCACACGGATGGCAACCAATTACGGCATGACCGAGACCACCAGCGCCGTCACCATTTTGGAGCCAACGGACGACATTGACGCACTCACCCATTCTGTAGGCCGACCGATTGAGGGGGCCGAGGTGCGTATTGCTGATGCTGAAGGACGCCCACTTGGTGTTGGAGAAACCGGCGAAATCCAATCGCGCTCGGATTACAACACGCCTGGTTACTGGCGCCGCGAGGAGGCGACCCGCGAAGCCTTTACGTCCGACGGCTTTTTCAAAACAGGTGATCTTGGCCAATGGCGTAAAGACGGCCGTATACAAATCGTTGGCCGTCTGAAGGAAATGTACAAATCCGGCGGTTACAATGTCTATCCGCGTGAGGTCGAGGATTTGCTGGAGCGTTACAGTGGTGTGGCCGAGGCCGCCGTTGTCGGTGTGAACCATCCTGTCTGGGGCGAAGTGGGTGTTGCTTTTGTCTGTGCTAGCGAAGCGGTGACAACGGAAGCCTTGGATGCCCATGCGCGCTCAAATCTTGCCAATTTCAAAATACCGAAGGCGTTCTTCGTGCTGGAGGCCATGCCGCTCTTGCCCATAGGCAAAGTCGATAAGCAAAAGCTTTGCAAGATGGCTGCTGATCAGATGGCGGAAAGCTAAACCTTGCGCTGTGTGCTTACTTTGCACGCGCCGCGACGGACGCTTTGGTAAGGGATCCAAAGTTCAGCTCGGCGAGGGTGCCGTCAAGCTCCGACATCAAATAGGGTTGTCTTCCTTTCTCTTGAGGAAGCTCTGCACCCGGATAAAGAACGCGGAACCAGATAACCGACAGGGCGTCAGCCAACTGACGTCCTGTTTTGTCGTGTCCGACAAGGTGCAAAAGATGGGCATAGGTGCCGGTGGAGAAAATTCCGCGCACCACTTCGTCCATCATGGCGCCCATGGCGACGACGGCAAACATAATGCTCAGATCGCTGTTGTCGTACCCTGAGGGGTACCGACGCAACACGCTGCCAGACACCATCTCGTGCCAACGTTTGTTGTGGCTTGTGTAGATCTTGGCAAATTCAGCATCACTGTCCACGAGCTGCAGGACCGAACGGGTTAACCCAGGATGTTCAACGGCAGTCTGGATCCACACTCGGTTCGTTGCCCGGATCGCCTCGAACGCATTGGATGCCCGGCCACGCTCATGGGGTGAGCCGATCCCATATTGGAGAAAGTCTGACAAAACGGAGATGGCAGCTTGGTTTTTGTCCTCGAAATAGACGTAAAAACTGCCTTCCGAAAGCCCTGCCTCGAGGCTGATCGCGCTGGCTTTCAGGCTGTTGTACCCAGAGCGTTCAAGACAATGCGCTGTCGCCAGCCGAATGCGGGCTAGGGTTCTGTCGCTTTTCTTCCGCCCAGGGCGGGCTTCTGTCCCTTCCTGAAGGTTGAGAAGAAACGCCGATGTGTGAGCTGTTTTCGCCATCATGCTGAAATAACGGCATTTGAGCGAAGAGGGCAAGCGGCCAGGCGCGTTAGCGAATGGACTCAGCCTTGCTCGCCGCAACCGCAGCGGGAACATGCACCACCACCCAGTCGGCGACCAATGCAGGTTTCGCTTCCCCTTCGATTTCGACCACGGTGTCGATAACGACGCGTTCATTGCCCTTTTCGTCGACATCGCAAGTCTTGGTGCTGAAAACAGCACGCATTTTTGCGCCGACAGGGACAGGTGAAACAAGGCGCAGGCGGTCAAACCCGTAATTCATCACATGGGCCGACCCCAAAGCCTCACGATCGACTTCATTGTCCGGCTCGACCCCCATCACGTCGTAGAGGAAGCGGGTCAGGAGCGACATCGTCAAAAAACCAAAGGCAATCGTCTTTCCAAAAGGGCTGTATTGCTGTGCCCACTCAGGATTGACGTGCATAGGATCAGGATCACGCGTTGACGCGCCAAAGCCTGAAATCATCTCTTGGTCGACAGTCAGCCACGGCGATGTGCCGAGGCTTTGCCCTGGAGAAAACGGAGACTGGTTCTGGGACATTCATCTTCTCCAAGAAGAAATTGCATCGATATGGATCAGGGCGCGGTGCTGCGTCACCATCTGATAGGACTGTCGTATTTGATTATTGAGGTCAACCTCAATTTTATGTACTGATACCGTTATGAACTGTCCTTGAGGGGTTGCCTAGATGTCGAAATTAGGTGTGAACTAAAAGGGCTTTGTAGCGGCTCGGAGAGTGTACGACGTGTTTGGATCAATGTCACAACGCCTGGTCACGAGGTTTCGTAGTCTGACGAATGGCCTCATTCTCGTGGCGCTTCTTGGTGCTATCTCAGCTTGTACGGAGGATGACGAGAGCGTGGGGGTCCGTTTCGCCGGGCCCTTTGAGGGGGAAGGCACTCTTGAGCGTCCCCAGGGCGCGTTCGAAATGGCGCCGGTGGAAACCTTGATGGCGCCCATGCGGGACGGCGTTCAGTTGGCGACGGATGTTTACAGACCTCTCGGCAAAGATGCCAATGAGGCGATTTTGATCCGCACACCTTACAACAAAGCGAATTTCGCGCCGGAGGTTTCGCGAAACGGTACGGTCGAAGTGTTTGTGACCCACGGCTACACCGTGCTTGTTCAAGACACCCGTGGGCGTTTCGGCTCCGAGGGCGCCTTTGCACCGGCTTACCGTGATGACACGGACAGTTACGACACCATGGACTGGGCGATCGAGCAGGCTTGGTCGAACGGTGTTCTTGGGACGTTTGGTTGTTCTTACTTGGGCGAAAATCAGATAACGGCGGCGGGTCTGCGCCACCCCGCTTGGAAAGCCGCCATTCCCATGGCCTCGGGCGGTGCCAATGGCGGCGTCGAGGGCCGTAATAAGCCTTTTGCCCTCTGGAACGGTGGCGCTTTCGAGCTTGCTATGGGGTACTCCTGGTTTGCCGACAATGGCGGGACCACAGGTGTGGACGGGCCCGGACAGATAGAGGCCCCCGATGCCGATGCGCGCGCCGAGGCTCTTTTCACTTTGCCGCTGAATGAAGCGCTGCGCGCCATTTCCGACAAAGAGACACAGTATGAAGAGTATGTGTCCAACCATCCTGGCAAAGATTATTGGCAGCAGTTTCCTTTCTTGAAAGGCGATGAAGACATCTCCGTACCGGCACTTTTCATAGAAAGCTGGTATGATTATGGTCCTCAGGAAACATTCGCTCAGCTCACGCATTTTCAAAAACGAAGCGGTGATCTGGCCACGGCACACCGCGTTGTGATGGATCCAGGTCTTCATTGTCGTCAGCATACCCTGACAGACGCCACGGTCATCGGTGAGCGTCCTTTGGGCGATGCGCGCTTTGATTTCTTTGGTCTTTATCTTGGGTGGTTCGATTATTGGCTCAAGGGTGAGGCCAATGGCATCGAGAATTTGCCGCTTTTGACCTATTACAAGATGGGCACCAATGAGTGGCACACCTCCGACGCCTGGCCACTCGAAACTGCCGAAATGACGCCTTACTATTTCGATGACGGCGACACCTGGGGTGGGCTGACGAAAGAGCGGCCAGCTCAAACGGCAGAAGACGCATTTCTCTATGATCCCCTTGACCCTCTTCCAACCCGCGGTGCATCGGTGTGCTGCACGCTATCGCCCAATGGCGAGAGTTTGGAGGGTGCTTTCGACCACGTCGCCAATGAAGAGCGGCCCGATGTTCTCATTTATGAGACCGCACCGCTCACCGAGGCCGTTGATGTGACGGGGCCGGTCTCCGTTCATCTTTTCGTCTCAAGCGACGCTCCGGACACGGATTTCACCGCTAAGCTCATGGATGTTTATCCCGACGGCCGGTCCTTCAACATTGTCGATAATCTCCAGCGTATGCGGTGGCGCGATGGTTATGAAGCGCCGCAATTCATGGAACCGGGCAAGGTTTATCCCGTGACGATTGACCTGCAAGCCACAAGCAACGTGTTTCTCGAGGGCCATAAAATCCGTGTCGAGATCTCCAGCAGCAACTTCCCCCGCTTCAGTCGCAACCTGAACACAGGAGAGGACAATCACCTGACCACGGCCACGGCCACGGCTCGCAATGTCGTGCATCGCGGTGACACCTATGCCTCGCATATCCTTCTGCCGATCAATCGCGAAACGGCGCAGTGAATGGCTTGCTTGAATATGTTCAACCCAATATCTACCTTGAGGGTTTGTTTGGGGCGAAAGCAGTTGGCCATCCGGGGTCTGACGAGTTTACCCGCAATCCGTCCGAGTTTTCCATGATTGGTACCTATCAGTGAGACGCAAATTCCAGATATTGGTTTACGGACAGTTGGAGGCGGTATGCTCGTAACACAGTCTTTGTTCAGCTTTGAAGCTGAAGGCATCACGCCCTGCACTCGAATTCTGCCCGTTTTCGTCTGCACTGATACGGTCCATCTGTGCCGCCAACGACGAAGTGTTCAGCCTGCAGCGCATGGGGCGACTGTATACGGATTGCGTGCAGTATGACGAATCCGTCCCTCAAGAAAGAAGTTTCCCTCCGGCAGCTTTTCGCCCTTGGGTTCGGATCAATCATCGGTGTCGGCTGGATCACGGTGATGGGTGCTTGGATAGCTGGTGCAGGAGCATTCGGTACGGTTTTGGCCTTTGCGCTGGGGGCAATCGTCGTGATCCTCATTGCACTGTGTTACGCGGAAATGGCGACGCGTTTTCCGGCCACCGGCGGTGAAATTGTCTATGTTCACGAAGTTTTTGGTCTGCGTTCGTCCTTTCTCATAGGCTGGCTGTTGGCCATCGGGTATACCAGCGTCGTCATTTTCGAAGTGATTTCGGTTGGCTGGATCATGGGCGCTTTGTTTCCTCCGCTCACGGGGCCGACGCTTTATTCCATCGGTGACAGCCAAGTGACACTTGGTGGCCTGCTAGCCGGTGTTGTAGGCATGGTGGTGATCGCCTGGTTCAACATTCGCGGCGCCAAGAGTGCGGCGATGCTTCAAGAAGTGATGTCTTTCGTGCTCATTGTGCTGACAATCGCTTTTTGCACTTTTGCGTTTATCAACGGTGATCCAACCAACTTCGAGCCGGCATTCGTATTGTCTTTGGATGGTCTAATTTTGCCAGGCATTCTCAGCATTCTGATCACGGTTCCGTTTTGGTTCAGTGGCTTCGATGTCATCCCTCAAGCTATGGGCGAGAAAGCCGAAGGCGCACCGATGACAGGGGTTCCCGTTGTGCTCGTGCTGTCGGTGGTGGCGGCTGCACTCTTCTATATAGCGGTTATTTTGGCTGCGAGTATTGCAATGCCGCGTGCGGAACTGTTGGCTGCGGACCTACCTGTTGCCGAGGCGATGACGGCTGCTTTTGGTTCGACGATTGGCGGCAAGATTGTCTTGTTTGCTGGGCTCATGGGGCTGATCACGGGGTGGAATTCATTCACCTATGGTGCAGCGCGCGTTCTTTTTGCTTTGGGGCGTGCCAAGATCATTTTTTCAGTGTTCGGTAAGTTGGATGAAAAACGGCGAACCCCTGCGAAGGCGATCATGTTCATTTCTGTCCTTGGCATCGTCGGCAGTTTCTTTGGCCGCAGTGCGATCATGCCCGTGGTGGACACCGGCGCCTTTGCCTTTATTTCCGTCTACGCAGCGGTTTGTATTGCGGCTCTCTGGCATGGTTTTTCGAAGAAGCCCCTTCCAAAAGGTGCTTTTGTTGCACCGGGTGGTTTGGTGCTTCGTCTGTTGGCGGTCTTTGTGACTTTGGCCCTTGCTGGCTACGCTTTCTATCATCCTCTCCACATGGCTGATGGAAGTATGCCCCTGGA
>JBCCTG010000011.1:0-18730 GCA_039198735.1 Pseudomonadota bacterium
CGAGATCGCGGATATCGATGCCTATGAAAAGGCCTTGGCCGATGGCCGTGTCATCTTGCGCGCCGAGGACCGCAAGGCCCGCATTCGGGATGGTGCGCGGACGCTCTGCGCTGAAGCAGGCCTTGAATTGTTTGAAGATGAAGGGCTTTTGAGTGAGGTTGCAGGGCTTGCCGAATGGCCAACACCGCATCTGGGGCGTTTTGACGAAAAATTCTTGGCGCTCCCCGATGAAGTGATCACGGCGGCCATGCGCGGGCACCAGAAATATTTCTCCGTACGCGCCCCCAAAACAGGGCGTCTCGCGCCGCACTTTATCGCCGTTGCCGATATCGAGGCAGGCGAGGGGATGCTCGCCGGTTACGAACGTGTGCTGACGGCCCGGCTCTCGGATGCGCTTTTTCTTTATAACAATGATCGCCAGGTTTCGCTGGAAAAGCATGGTGAGAAGCTGGCTGGGGTTACGTTCTTTGAAGGCCTCGGCACCCTAGATGATAAAGTGAAGCGGGTGGCGATATTGGCCCGCGAGCTTGCGCCGCTTTGCGGGGCGGACCCGGACGATGCCGACCGCGCAGCGCGTCTTGCGAAAGCCGACCTCTCCACGGAGATGGTCTATGAATTCCCTGAGCTGCAAGGCCTCATGGGCCGCTATTACGCTCTGGACCAGGACGTTCCGGTGGATATCGCCGATGCCATCCGCGATCATTATAAGCCCCAAGGCCAAGGCGATGATCTGCCCACAAATGCTCTCGGTGTAACGGTGAGCTTGGCGGATAAGCTTGATACGCTCACAGCCTTTTGGTCTATCGATCAGAAACCCACAGGCTCGCGGGATCCTTTTGCTCTGCGCCGGGCGGCCTTGGCCGTCATTCGCCTGATCCTTGAGAACACGTTGCGTTTGGAATTGATGGCCACTTTGGCTAAGGCTTTTGCTGCTCAGTCGCAAACATCGGATGTCTCCCAAGACCTCCTTGCCTTCTTCCATGACCGCCTGACTGTCTATTTCCGGGACCAGGGTTTTCGTCATGACCAGGTCGCCGCTGCGCTCACCAAGGGCGCGGACGACTTCGTGCTGGTGGCGCAGCGCCTCAAAGCATTGTCAGAATTTCTCGGAACCGATGAAGGCACGAATCTGTCCGCGGCTTACAAGCGCGCGCGCAACATCTTGAAAGTTGAGGAGAAGAAGGGCGCACTGCCCAGTTTCGGGGTCAATCCCGATCATCTCCAAGAGGCTGAAGAAAAAGATCTCCATGCCAGCCTTCTTCAGGCAGAAGCTGGGACGCGCACGCGGCTCGGTGACGAAGATTTCGGTGGCGCGATGCTTGAATTGTCCAAAATCCGGTCGGGGCTCGATCGGTTTTTCAATGCTGTGACCGTTAATGCGGATAATGCAGCTTTGAGAGACAATCGTTTGGCGTTGCTCTTGCGTTTTGTGGATGTGGTGCAATTGGTAGCTGACTTCGATCGGCTTGAGGGTTAATAGCGGGACTAAAGAACATGGACGGCAACACTCCAGAAAAAATGGTCTATGCATTTGGCGGCGGCGATTCCGAAGGTCGCTCCGAGATGCGTAATCTCCTTGGCGGCAAAGGTGCCAACCTTGCGGAAATGGCGAGCCTTGGCTTGCCCGTCCCGCCAGGGTTCACCATCACTACCGAGGTTTGCACAGCGTTCTACGCCAACAACAATCAGTATCCCGAGGGCCTGAAAGCGGCCGTGGAAAGCGGCCTCAAACGCATTGAAACCGTGACCGGCAAAGTCTTTGGCGAGGTCAAGAACCCGCTTCTCGTCTCGGTACGTTCCGGCGCGCGGGCGTCGATGCCAGGCATGATGGACACGGTCCTCAACCTCGGTCTCAATGATAAAACCGTGAAGGGTCTGGCTGATCTCTCCGGTGACGAACGTTTCGCCTATGACAGCTACCGCCGCTTCATCCAGATGTATGGCGATGTGGTCTTAGGTGTGGACCACCACATTTTCGAAGAGCTGCTCGACGCTTTCAAAGATGAGCGCGATTATGTTCTGGATACCGCGCTTTCCGCCGAGGACTGGAAAGCTGTCATCAACCAGTACAAGCAAGCCGTCGAAGGTGTGATCAACCGTCCGTTCCCGCAGGATCCGCAGGAGCAGCTCTGGGGCGCTATTGACGCGGTTTTCTCCTCATGGATGAACGATCGTTCCAAGACCTATCGCCGTCTCAACGCCATCCCTGAAAGCTGGGGCACAGCGGTGAACATCCAGGCCATGGTGTTTGGCAATATGGGCCAGACATCGGCCACGGGTGTGGCCTTCACCCGCAATCCATCCACAGGCGAAAAGTGCGTCTACGGAGAGTTCTTGATCAACGCCCAAGGCGAGGATGTGGTGGCGGGGATCCGCACACCGCAAAACCTCACCAAAGCCAGTCGCGAAGAGCAGGGTTCGGACGATGCCTCCCTCGAAGAGGCGATGCCAGAGACCTACAAGGAACTCGCCGCGGTCTTCCAAAAGCTCGAAGATCATTACCGCGACATGCAGGACATCGAGTTCACGATCGAGCAGGGCAAGCTCTACATGCTGCAAACCCGCAACGGGAAGCGTACGGCGAAGGCTGCCCTCAAGATTGCTGTTGATTTGTGTGCTGAGGGTAAAATCTCCGAAGATGAAGCGGTGTTGCGGATCGATCCCAATGCTCTTGATCAACTCCTCCATCCATCCCTCGATCCCGATGCACCGCGCGATAGTATCGCTAAAGGGCTGCCCGCCAGTCCTGGCGCCGCCTCGGGTGAGGTGGTTTTCACCGCGGATGAGGCTGAACAGCTCGCCAATGACGGCCGCAAAGTCATGCTTGTCCGTGTGGAGACGAGCCCTGAAGACATTCACGGCATGCACGCCGCCGCCGGTATCGTCACTGCACGCGGGGGGATGACCTCCCACGCCGCTGTGGTGGCCCGCGGCATGGGTCGGGCTTGCGTGTGCGGCGCTGGTGATCTGCGCATCGAAAAAAACGGCTCGGCTTTCACGGTCCTTGGTCGCGAGGTCAAGAAAGGTGAACAGATCACCATCGATGGCTCCACCGGTGAGATTTTCTTCGGTGCTGTCCCAACGATCGAGCCCGAACTTTCCGGCGACTTTGCCAAAGTGATGGAGTGGGCGGACAAACACCGCCGGATGCGCGTGCGCGCCAATGCAGAGACACCGCTCGATTCCAAAACCGCGCGCGGTTTTGGTGCGGAGGGCATTGGCCTTTGCCGGACCGAGCATATGTTCTTCGACGTCGATCGGATCAATGTCGTGCGGGAGATGATCCTTGCCGAGACGGAAACCGGTCGCCGGGCTGCGCTTGATAAGCTCTTGCCGTTCCAACGCAGCGACTTTGAACAGCTTTTCACCGTCATGGCTGGCCTGCCGGTCACCATCCGGCTTCTCGACCCGCCTTTGCACGAGTTTCTTCCGCATAGCGATCAAGATATTGTCGATGTTGCAAAGGCTCTCGGTCGTGATCCCCAAGAGGTCACCTCCCGGCTTCAGGCTCTGCATGAGTTGAACCCCATGCTCGGCCATCGCGGCTGTCGTCTCGCGATTTCCTACCCTGAAATTGCTGAAATGCAGGCGCGGGCGATTTTTGAAGCGGCCATCGCCGTGACCAAGTCAGGCGGCGAAACGGTAACGCCTGAAATCATGGTGCCGCTTGTCTCCACACGGAAAGAGCTGCAACTCATCAAGGCACGGGTCGATAAGATTGCTACGGATGTTTTCGAGGCGACAGGCGAGAAACTGACCTACACCGTCGGGACCATGATCGAACTGCCGCGCGCCGCGCTCACGGCGGATCAAATTGCTCATGAGGCGGAGTTTTTCTCCTTCGGTACCAACGATTTGACCCAAACAACCTTCGGCATCAGCCGTGATGATGCGGGCGGGTTCATGCCGAACTACCTGCGCCAGAACATCTTTGAGCAAGACCCTTTCGTTAGCCTTGATCCCGAAGGTGTTGGTGCACTCGTTGCGATCGGCGCTGAGAAGGGACGCAGGACACGTTCACTGATCAAACTTGGCATTTGCGGTGAGCATGGCGGCGATCCCGCATCGATCAGTTTTTGCGAAGGCATCGGCCTCGATTATGTGAGCTGCTCGCCCTACCGTGTACCGATTGCTCGCCTTGCGGCAGCGCAAGCATCTCTGGCATTTAAGAAAGCATAAGTGCCACAAAAAACCTGAGGGTGTCTTTTGTGGCAGCATTTTGCCTGCTGACACGGGCGCCCTACAGCGAAAGTTCCATGCCGATATCCGTGGCGCGCACTGAATGGGTGAGGGCGCCTACGGAAACAACATCGACCCCAGTTTCCGCAATGGCGCGCACGGTGGCTTCGGAAACCCCGCCTGATGCTTCGAGCACGGACTGACCTTGCGTGAGGGCCACGGCCTGCCGAAGGTCATCCGTCGTCATATTATCGAGAAGGATGATATCAGGTTTGTGGGGCAGCACTTCGCGGAGCTGCTCCAAAGTATCGACTTCCACCTCGATTTTCACCGTATGCCCAGCGAAACGCCGGGCGCGGGCGATGGCCGCGGTGAGGCCGCCTGCTGCAACGATGTGGTTGTCCTTGATCATCACCGCGTCGGAAAGGCTTATGCGGTGGGTCATCCCGCCGCCCGATCGCACCGCGTGTTTTTGCAAAAGTCGAAGGCCTGGCAAGGTTTTGCGGGTTGCGGCAATGTGGGCATCCGTGCCTTCGATCAGCTTGACGAAATGTGCCGTGGCGGTGGCAATACCGGTCATATGGCTGATAATGTTGAGGGCTGTGCGCTCCGCCGTCAAAAGGGCTTGCGCTGGGCCTTGGACTGTCAGGATCGCCGAACCGGCGGGGGCGGACTGTCCGTCTACGGCTTGTGAAGGAAAAGTGACCTTATCGCTGACCATTTCAAAGACAAGTGCAGCAACCGTGACACCGCAAAGGGTTGCGTCTTCGCGGGTGTTCAGTGTCGCGATCGCCTCTGCCTCCGGCGGCACGGTCGCAAGGGTGGTGATGTCGCCGCCCTGGGCAAGGTCTTCCTCAAGGGCGCGTAAGATCATCGGTTCAAGGAGTTTTCGGGGAACGGGAAGGCTCATGGGGCAAATGTCTTGAAGGTGACTGACCAGCCGGTTTGGTCCCGGCGCACTTCACTGTGCTGCGGAGCCGTTTGATCAGGATGATCAGCACGCTGATGGGCTCCGCGGCTTTCTTCCCGCGCGAGGGCTGCGGTGATCAGGGCACCTGCTGCCTGGACCGCCAAACGCTCACCCACCGATTGAGGTTCATGGGCAACAAGCCGTTCTTGCAGATCCGATAATCCTTGTGCTGTCCGAAGAAGCCCTGCTTCCTTGGCCATCGCCTGCCGAATTGCGTGCAAGTGAGAAGCTGGTGCGTGATGCAGAGTCTCATCTTGGGTCAGCTTCAAGGGAGCCAGAGCACGGTCCTCCGAACCAAGAAGTTTTTCCGCCGCCCGCCGGCCGAAAACGATGGCTTCGAGGAGCGAGTTCGACGCCAGGCGATTGGCGCCGTGGACACCGGTGCTCGCGCACTCGCCCACCGCGAACAGGCCCTCAACGCTGGCGGCGCCGTCAAGATCGGTCTTGATACCGCCCATATGATAGTGGGCAGCCGGGGCAATGGGGATAAGATCTTTTTCCGGATCGAGATCAGCTTGGCGGCAGGCTTCATTCACCGTCGGAAATGCGCGTGCGAACCTTTGCCCCAAACTGCCGCGCACATCGAGAAAGGCACGACCGGTTTCGGCAATCGCCTTGGCCACGCCCCGCGCCACCACATCACGGGGCGCAAGTTCGGCATCTTCATGCAGGGCCAGCATGAAGCGCTGCCCGTCGGCGTCGACCAAATGTCCGCCTTCGCCGCGAATGGCTTCGGTGGCGAGGGGCGCAGGATCCCGACCGACGTCGAGACCCGTGGGATGGAACTGGACGAATTCGAGATCGCGCAAAATCGCGCCCGCGTCTGCTGCGAGGCTCAAGCCATGACCCTGTGCATAAAGAGGGTTGGTGGTCACTTGGAAGAGCCCGCCGAGCCCCCCGGTCGCCATCACAACACGGTTTGTCCGCAACATTACCAATTTTTGTGACGCAACATCCCAACACTGTATACCGATAATTTGATCATTCTCCGTCATCAAACGTTCGCAAACAGTTCGTTCACGTATGACAATTTGGTTAGCTCTGCGCGCGTGTTCCGCCAATGTTCGCATGATGGCCGCGCCTGCTTCGTCGCCGCCCACATGTACAATACGATCGCGCTTGTGTGCTGCTTCCCGTCCTAGGCGAAATGTGCCATCGGCTTCCCTGTCGAAAGGCACACCGAGTGAGGCCAATTGTTCAATGGATTCTGGACCTTCAGCACAAAGGACATCCACAGCCTCAGGTTGTGCCAAACCTGCGCCGGCTTGGATCGTGTCTTCAGCATGAAGCCTAGCGTTGTCGTCTTGGCCGATTGCTGCAGCAAGACCGCCTTGGGCCCAGGATGAGCTGCCATCGCCAAGGCGCCCCGCGGTCACCACGGTTACGGGATGAGGCGCCAATTTAAGGGCCGTCCAAAGCCCTGCGATTCCCGCGCCGACAATGATGATCCCGCCATGGGCAGGCGCGGATTCCATAGCGTTTAGCGGTGTTCGACGGAGATCACGTCGCCGCCATGGCCGCGATTGAAGGCGGCCGGTCTGGTGGGTGAGGGCAGCGCAATCATCCGCTCCACAGCCTCGCGTGCACGGGCGGCGATGACCGGATCAACGGTCACCTCATGGGTGTTCGTCTCCAAACTTAGCAGAATCCCCTCAAGCGTGATCTGCTTCATATGAGGGCAAAGATTACAAGGCCTTACAAAATCGACGCCTGGATTTTCGAGCGCCACATTGTCCGACATCGAACACTCCGTGACGAGCACGACCTGGCGCGGCTGGTGATTTTGGACATAGCCCGACATAGCCGCCGTCGAGCCTGCATAATCAGCTTCAGACAGCACATCCGGCGGGCATTCTGGGTGGGCCAGCACCACCACACCGGGGTTGGCGACCCGCATCTCACGGATATCCTGGGCGGTGAAACGCTCATGCACCTCGCAGGATCCTGCCCAAGTGATGACCCTTTTGTCCGTCATGCGTGCCACATTCTTGGCAAGGTATTGATCGGGAATGAGAATAACTTGGTCGGTGCCGAACGCGGCGCAGATATGATCGACCACCTGAACTGCGTTAGAAGAGGTGCAGCAAATGTCGGTTTCGGCCTTCCCGTCGGCTGTGGTGTTCACATAAGTAACGACCGGAACCCCCGGATATCGCTGCTTTAACAACCGAACATCTGCGCCAGTGATGGAGGAGGCCAGCGAGCAGCCTGCTTCAAGCGATGGAATGAGGACAGTCTTTTCCGGTGCCAAAATCTTGGACGTCTCCGCCATGAAATGAACACCGGCTTGCACAATTACCGCCGCGTTTGTTGCCGACGCTTCTCGAGCAAGTTGGAGGCTGTCACCACGGATATCACCAACACACGCGAAGATTTCGGGAGTCATATAATTATGAGCGAGAACAACAGCATTGCGCTCGACCTTCAGGTCATTGATGCGCGCAATCACAGGCGCCATCAGATCCCATTCGAAGCGCGGAAGATGGGCTTCGACTTTTTCGTAAAGATGTTCCGTTTTTGCGCGAACCTCTTCAAGCGTGATGTCGCTGGATTCATTCCCGAACGCTGGCATAGACATTCTTCCGGCTTTTGCTCAAAGCGAGTATATAGTCAGCTATTTATGCTCGGCAAGAGTTTTTTGCAGGACGCGCGAAAGTGACACCAGATAAACAAAACTTGAGTAAAGTTTGATTCAGTTAAGAGCACGTAACGAAACACAACCTTGTAATTCTCTGGCGAACTTCAGTATCGGAGCCAGAATTCCAAGTATCGACGGACGTATTGGAGACGAGGCAGATGTTAGCTGACCCACTCAATCAATTTATGCCGGAAACCAACGAAAGCCTCTCGCGTGATGAGAAGGTTTACAGCATTGGAGACCAATTGGACCCCACCGATTATCCCTTCCAGATGGAGAATGCCGTCGCCAACCAATCGATCGGTGATGTTGTGAACATCACACCTTTCGCCGATGCGATCGTTGGATCCGACGCCTCATCAAAGACATCGAGTGGGACACCGACGGCCGACGCGCTCATCGGTAAGCAGCATTTCGACTACACCGTGAGCATCATCGATTCGGCTGGCAACACCAATGCCAGCGCGATTGACGCTTTCACCACGGTGGCTGAACTCGCCATGCAAACCTGGGCCACCCATCTTGGCGGCGCAAAAGGCGCGACATTGGATTTGGTCCTCAACATCGGCGGGACCAGCGCAGTGGCTTCGGCTTCTCCGGGCGCGATGTATTATGGCGATCGCATCGACGCCAATGGGTCGGGTTCTTTCGACAATGGCGACTTCGTCAGCATCGTTCCGGGTACCGTCATGGAGCTCCAAACAGGAGACGACCCCAACGGCGCTGCTGCCGACATTATCGTCAGTATCAGTGATAAGCTGATCAACAATGGCGGCTTCTTCGTCGATCCAACGCTCAGCCAGGATGTGCCTGGCAGCAAGATCGATCTTTATTCTGTCCTTGTGCATGAGATCGGACACGGCCTTGGTTTCCTTGGATACTCCAGCAAGGACGGCAACCGAATTAGCGTCGATTTCACTGGCGACAAAGGTGAGACCGTCAAGGCCGAGATCGGCACGATGTATGACTACAACATCTCCGAGAACGATGCTGGCCGGTTGGTTTACTCTGGTGAGAACGTTGTCGAGGCTTATGGCGACGTCGTGCACTTGGAGGATCGAACCGGCAGCACCGGTTCTGATGTCTCGCACTTCGCAGGCAAAAACGGCGGTGGTCGGATCACCGATACCCGTTTCTCTCTCATGAACCCTTATGTCGTTTCCGGTGATCGTGTTGAAGTCGGGAACTTAGAACTCGCCGTTCTCGAAGATATTGGTCACACCATCGTCAAGGGCGCATCGAGCCTCGTCAACGATATCGACTCTCTGACCAAGGCTGACACCCCGATATTCGAGGTGAATAAAAATTTCTCAGTGAACGGAACGACGCTGAGCTTTAAGATTGAGCTTCCTGAAGGCACACCTTTTTCAAAGGTTTCCAGTTCGGTTGGCTACGAAATCATTGGTATCAACGGGACAAGCGTCACGGGTCGTGCCCTCGTGAAGCCTGGTCAGACAAGCTACACGGTTACCGCTGATCTTGAAGATTTGTTTGGTAAGGGTGCTTCGAGTTTTGATGGCTCGTTCGATGTGCGCCTTTTCAATCCGATCAATTCTCGCTTGCCCAACGACGGCAACTCAGCCCTTGCGACAGTTGGAACGCCGTCGGATAATCCACCTCCTCCACCAGCGGATGATCCAACACCTCCTGCCGGCGACTCGGCACCCCCGGCGGATAAACCGACCCTGCCCGTTGACGACCCTACACCGCCAGCGGATGACAAAGTGGCCGATAAAAAATCAGGCTCTGGTGATGATGTCGTCGCTGAAGGTCCCGGTGATAAGTTCGTCGGGACGACGGGTGCGGACGATCTTGTCGGCGGTGAAGGTGATGATACGATCATCGGCCGTTTTGGGCATGATACCCTCTCCGGCAATGACGGGAATGACGAGCTGATCGGCGGCAAAGGCAATGACACGCTCATTGGCGGTGCTGGTGATGATATTCTCGTCGGCGATGAGAGCGCCAGCAAAAATGTCCAAGATCGCAATCTCTTCGTCGTCGGCGAAGGCCACGATACGATTGTTGCCTTCCAAACTGCGGATGGCAGCAAGGTCTATTTCGATGGCCTTCAGATCGACTACAAATTCGACAAAGGCGCCAATTGGGCCAAGGCAGCTCTCAACGAGCTGACAGCAAAACCCATTTCCACGGAAGAGGATTTTGTTCGCCTGGTTGAGCTTGTGACGAAAGATGGTGCTTCGGAAACATCCGCGAGCATTGAAGGTAATGCCCTCGTCATCAATTTCGATCAGAACAACTCCGTTCGTATCGAGAATATCAGCACGGAAAGTACGCTTTTCCAGTCAATCAATGCTGTTATCGACCCTAAAACTTCGACACCTCCGGATGATCAAGGCAAACAAGACAGCCCTGATGTTCCTGATGCTGAAGAAGGTATCGAATTTACAGGAGGTCGCGGTGATGAGCTGATTGAAGGAAGTTCAGGCTCCGACAAACTCAATGGCCACCATGGAGACGATACGATCCTGGGTGGCGCCGGTGATGATACGTTGATTGGCGGTCCGGGTGAGGACCGTTTGGTAGGCGGCGCTGGCGACGATCTTTTGATCGGTGATTGGGGTGATTTTGGTCAATACAAAGAGCAAGACACTTTCGTAGTTGGCCAAGGTCATGACCAAATCGATGCTTTTAAAGTCGTTTGGAATGATGGTCGTTCACTGAGCAATCTAGAGATCGACTACACCTTTACCGAGGGATCCGCATCAGCCAATGCCGAACTCAATGACATGGCTGCTGCTGGTTTCTTCACGGATGATGATTTCGAACGCTTCGTCGAGCTTTTGATGAACGACGGATCGTCTTCGACATCAGCCTCCGTGGTCGGAGACTCTCTGACGCTCATTTTCGGTAATGATGCATCGGTGACGTTGAATTACGTCCACTACAAAGGCGGCATTCAAAATCTGTTGTCGGATGAAATCTCAAGCGGGAACAATCTCGTTCAAGAAGATCTCGCCATGTTGGATGATTTCAACGTCATGGATGAGGCGGCGGACGCGTTCATCGCTGACAATGTCCTCGGCAATGATACGGGTGCTCCAAGGGGCGTCGGCGGTGCATTCGACGGCATCGATGACATGGCGGGAATCCTCTGATCCCAGCCATTCGACCGCGGATCAACTGCGCTTGATCCGCGGCAAGGGCAGGCCGATGGCGGTTTGAACATCGGTCTGCTGGGTGGCTTTATAAAGAGCTGCGGGCCTACCGGCCGTTCCGCGCACCATTGATGGTGTTTTTTCCACCAATCCGGCGGTCTCCACCCCCCGCCGGAAATTTTGTTTGTGCACGTCGAAACCGAGCACCCCTTCGACGGTGACCTGAAGTTCGCGCAGCGTGAATGCCTCTTGCATCAGCTCAAAAACAACCGGACGGTATCGTAACTTTCCGCGCAATCTCCCAATGGCCGTGGCGAGAATCCGTCGGTGGTCGGAGATCATCGCTTCGCCATGCAGGACTGGTCCTGTCACGCCATCGCGATCCCGGTGGGCCTCGGCCACGATGCGTGCTTCATACATCAGTTCATAACGATCCAGCGCCCGTTCTTCTTCCCACCCAAGAACGCTCTGGCCAAATGCCACAGAGATCCGATCACAGAGGGCTTTATCATGATGGGCCCAATCCTGCAGGCGCTTGATGACCACACCGATGTCCGACTGACAAGTATCGCGTTGATCCTCCCACGGAAAGAATGTATACCACGGACGCCAGGACGCACTGTCGAGTTGAGGCGGAATAGCCTCCGGCGAGAGGGCGAGATAGCCGACGGAAACAATGCGATCGGCCTCGTCACCGGATTGCAAGCTCGCACGCGGCGCTTCACGACCGCGGTCGCCAAAGGTGTAAAGCTGCTCGACATAACCAAGGGGAACGGCTGTCTGGCGTTCTGCAAAATCGCGCAAGGCCAGCTCAAACGTTCGGTGCTCGTCGGGGTCGAACCGTCCAAATGGCAGGCCCCAACCGCCGGGACGCTTCACGCAAAGCACCATGGGTTCGCCATCCAAAACCGCGGCAAGCACAACATTGAGGCCGATAACCAGGCGTCGTTCCATAAGCAATGAATGAATGCCTGGCGCTCAAACGGCAAGCCCTCAGGCTTTGAGGGCGGCAAACCGCTCCAGATAAAGCGCCTGGCTTGCCTCGGTGGAGAGGATGTCGATCACCACCGGGTCAAGGCTGCGCGGCAGGGGGAAGAGCTTCTTGGCTTCGCTGGCTGAGAAACCGGCGATCTGTGTTGCCTCGAAATAGGCGCAGGCGCGGTCGGCGCGTTTGATGGTTTTCTCCACCTGCTCGGGAAGCTCGGCTGGCAAACCAAAGCGCAGATGGATGGCCCGCTGCAACCCTGCCTCAACCGTTTTGTAGTTTCCTCCGAGGACGGCTTTAAAGGGCGAGATCATATCGCCGATCACATATTCCGGCGCATCGTGGAGAAGGGCGGCGAGACGCCATTCTCGCTTCCAGTCAGGTTTCATCTGCAGGCAGAGATCAGCCACCACCACCGAGTGCTGGGCCACGTTGAAAGGCAAAACCCCCGTGGTCTGACCATTCCAACGCGCCACCCGCGCCAGGCCATGGGCAATGTCTTCGATCTCGACGTCAAGCGGCGAGGGGTCCAAAATATCAAGGCGGCGGCCTGACAGCATGCGTTGCCATGCGCGGGGTTTCTCGGTCATCGGGGGGTGTTAGCGGGTGATCTTCGTGCCGTCATCCCGACTATTTTGGGGAGTGTTTTCCAAGGTTCTACCGCAGAATCCATGATCTGAAAGTTGGATCGACGACGTGGTGATGGTCGAGCCGCCACGGTCTTCACTGTCACTCTACCGTGATCAGCATCAAGACAAGATGTCCCCGCGCGGAACCTTGTCCTAACAAGCCCGCACAATGATGGATCCCGCAGAATATCCCGCACCGAAACCTGAGATAACGCCGACAGAACCGCTTTCCAAATCATCCTTATGCTTATGGAAAGCGATGATGGATCCCGCTGACGAAGTGTTGGCATATTCGTCGAGGACCATGGGGGCTTCTTCCAAAGTTGGCTCGCGACCCAGGAGTTTTTTGGCGATCAAACGGTTCATGCTGATGTTCGCTTGATGCAGCCAGAGTCTTTGGACGTCGCTGACATCGATATCTTCATCACCCAAATGATTGCCGATCATCTCGGCCACCATGGGGCAGACTTCTCGGAAAACCAGGCGGCCATTTTGCTTGAAGAGTTTGTCCGTTCGGGGATCATCAGGATCGATCAAATCATCTTCGGCAAAATTCAAGAACCCAAAATTGTTGCGGATGTTGTTCGAAAACACAGTTTTAAGGCGTGTGCCGAGGACATCGAAAGCCCCCTCTGGTGCATCACATTCAGGGGCTGCAATGATCACGGCGGTGGCCACATCGCCAAAAATGAAGTGGCCGTCGCGATCCTTGAAATTGATATGCGCTGTGCAAATTTCCGGATTGACCATCAACACGCGGCGGGCACCCGTTGCCAACAAACCGACAGCCGTCTGAATACCAAACGCGGCACTGGCGCAGGCCACGTTCATGTCAAAACCATAGCCGCCTATACCAAGGGCATTCTGAATCTCTACCGCCATGGCAGGGTATTGCCGTTGCATATTGGACGCAGCGCAAATCACCGCATCGATATCATCGGGGCCCAGCATAGCCGTTTCCATGGCTTCGCGCGCAGCGTTCACGCCTATTTCCGCCATCAAGGAAAGCTCATCGTTCGAACGGGCCTCGATCCGTGGACGCAGGCGATCGGGATCGAGCAATCCCTCTTTGTTCATGGTGTAGCGCGCCTTGATGCCCGAGGCTTTCTCGATGAATTCCGATGAGGAGGGCTCACAGGGTTCATCGGGATGGTCGGCGTTCCACCGCTCCACGAACGTGTTGTAGGCATGAACAAGCTCTTCGTTCGAGATGCTCTCTTCGGGGGTGTAAAGTCCAGTGGAGAGAATACGGGCAACCGCGGGTTTCATAGGGCCTCGCTGTGAGTGTTTCTCACGTTCTTGCGCTCCGTCGCATAGGGTTTCAAGCCGCTTCGGCTCAAGCGTATGCGTCGATGATCTCTTGGTGGCGCGGGCAGGTGACAAGGTGATCGTTGACCATGCCCACCGCTTGGCAAAAGGCATAGACGATCACTGGGCCGCAAAAGACGAAACCGCGCTTTTTGAGGTCCTTGGCGAGCTGCTCGCTCATCGGTGTCTTGGCGGGTACCTCGTCCATGGTGTCAAAATGGTTCACCTGGGGACGGCCGCCGACAGAGGACCACAACCATTCGGAAAAGCTCTCGTCCTCCATCACGCTGAGATAGGCGCGGGCGTGTTTGATGGTGCCCTCAATCTTGCTCCTTGAGCGGACGATGCCAGCATTTTGCAAGAGCTTTTCCACTTTTTTGTCGGTGTAGCGCGCAATTTTGGTGGGCTCAAAGCCGTCAAAGGCCAGCCGAAAAGCTTCGCGTTTGTGAAGGATCGTCCGCCAACTCAGGCCAGCTTGAAAACCATCGAGGACCAACTTCTCGAACAGTGCGCGATCATCATATTCGGGCACGCCCCATTCCAGGTCGTGGTAATCTTCATACAGCTTATCGCCCGGTGTGGGCCAGGGGCAGCGTTGCATATCAGTCAAGGTAGGGTGGCTTTTTGATCTTAATGCTGATGTCATAACCATCCACCAAGGCCATCGCTTCGGCGCCCTCGATACGGTCAAGCCGCATGATCGCTAGACCTTTTCCAGCAATCATCGAGGTGATGGTCCCGACAATGCCTGAGCGTTGGCGCAGCGAGGTGCCGCGGGGCAAATCCTTTTCCAAGAAGACCTGAAGTGTCCGCTTACGGATCTCCGTTTTGCGCATCATGCGTGAAGCGACCTCTTGGCCAACGAAACAGCCCTTCTTGTAATCGACAGCACCCAGAACATCGAGGTTTACATCCGTCGCGAAGGCATCGCCGGCCATGTAATCAAGTCCGAATTCGGGGATGCCAAGATAGCGCAGGAACATGAAATAGGTGGGGCTTTTGGGGCCGGTGACCATCGGCCCCAGCTCGAACCACCGTCGCCCAAGGTTTGGTAGGCGCGGGTCTTTGCCTGCGCTCTCGGGGGCCTCACCTTCAGGGGCCACGAAAACGCCGCCGGGCACCTTTTGAAAATCGACTTTCGCCCGCATTTTGTAGATGCCGAGCTGCTTGGCCAGCGGCGCCCCCCGGCCTGCGAAGACGTCGATCAGATAGCCATTGGTCAGCCGATGCAGATACATCGTATCAAGCACCTTGCCCTGGGGCGTCAGAAGGCACGTGAAGACGATCTCGCCAGGCTTCTTGCCTGTGATGTCGGCGGAGAGGACGCTGTCGAGGAGCTTTTCGGCGTCGGGTCCTTCGACAGAGATCAGATCGCGTGCCAGGAGCGTGGGCTTGAAACTCATAAATCCGGCAGGCCCAAGTCCTCAACGGGCGAAGAGCGACCTACGGGCTCCATCTCCAGCGTGATGTCAGCAGCCCCAGGGGGCACGTTCAGTATGATTGGCTTGTAGCCTTCTTTGCCAAGGATCACGCGGGTTTTTTGGAGGTAATCGACCCGGCACGGCGTCAAACAGGTGCCGCCGGGATGATTGAGCGAGGCGCTTTCGGGCGCTGTGTTGATAATCGGACCTGGACGCGCGGATGAGGTCTCTTGCGCAAGGTCAACGCCTGGTGGGAGGCTGGTTTCACAAGCTGCGAGGGCCAGCGCCATCAGAAATGCTCGTTTGATCACCGCAACGTCTCCTGATCGGCTGTTTGAAAGGCTTGCGCTAAATCTGTGGTTAAATCGCTCAAGTCTTCAAGTCCTACGTGGAAACGTAGGAACTGACCGCCTTGTGTCCAAGATGTTGCACTGCGGCAGGTCTCTGGCCAGGCCGGAAGGCAGAGGCTCTCATAACCGCCCCAGCTGTAACCCAAACCGAAAAGCTGAAGCGCGTTGATGAACGCAGCAACAAAAGCCTCGTCATCGCGCTTCAGAACAGCGGCAAAGAGGCCCGATGCGCCCGTGAAATCGCGCTTGAAGAGATCATGTTGAGGGTGGCTGGGCAGTCCTGGGTGAAGGACCCTCGCCACCTCGGGCCGCGCCTCCAGCCACTGGGCCAGGTCAAGGCCTTGGCGCTCATGCTTCTCCAGCCGTGTGGTCAATGTTCGCAAACCGCGGAGCATGGTGTTGGCATCATCGGGTGAGGATTGGTTGCCGAGGAAAGTTGCCACTTTTTTGATCCGCTGACCGATGGCCTCCGATGTGGCAATCGTGCCGAGGAACGCATCGGAATGCCCACCCATATATTTGGTGGCGGATTGGATGCTGATCGCTGCGCCCAAAGCGAGCGGTTTCAGGAACACCCCTGCACCCCAAGTGTTGTCGATGGAAACGGGGATATCGCCTGCGGCCTTCACGATGGCGGGGATGTCTTGCACCTCGAAGGTGAGGGAGCCTGGGCTTTCGGTATGGATCAAGGTCGTCTCGGGGCGGATCAAATCTTTGATGCCCGCGCCGATCAAGGGATCGTAATAACGGACGCTCACCCCCCGTTTGGCAAGGAAGCCTTCGCAGAAACTGCGTACAGGATCATAGGCTGTATCGGTGATCAGAAGATCCGCACCCGGTTCTGCATAGGTGAGAAGCGTAAGGTTGACTGCCAAGAGGCCCGAGCTTGTGAAATGCGCCGTCTCCGCGCCTTCCAGCTCGCACACAAGGCGGCGCAGATGGTCGTGCACATCGGTGCCGTGGCGACCGTAATAGCGTGGGCGCTGGCGCTTCTTGAAGTCTTCAAAGCTTGGGAAAAGAACGGTCGAACCACGCTCCACCGGCGGGTTGACCATCCTGAGACCCTGGTGCTCGCGGCCAAGATGGACAAGCTTGGTTTCGTCTTTCATCCGTACCACTCAATCACTCCATGGGCGCGGTCATAAAGCGTGAAGCCCTCACGCTGATAGAGTTGCAAGGCCCGCGGGCTATCGAGGCTGCATGTCTCGATAATCACGCGGCCCGGCCTTAACGACCATGCCAAGTCTGTCATTTCCCGGAAGAACCACCGACCAAGGCCGAGGCGCCGGGCTTCAGGGAGGAGGCCGAAGAATTTGATACACACCTCGCCTTTGATCCTGGCGTCAAGCTCACCAAAGCCCACGGACGACCCCGCTAGGATCAGCGGATAGATATAAACATCGTCCCGGTGGATCAACGCCTTCAAGGCGTCATCGGAGAGATAGCGCCGCGAGACCCACCGGTGCTCCTCGCCCACACCATTGAAAAGAAAACGATAGAAGGTGAGGGGCGGGGTTTCGGCCCGCATCAATGCGAGCTTTTTCGCGGGCACAGGAACAGGCGGGCGCGTCACCGGCGCCTTTTGTTCGAGGTAATGGATCGTCACCTCATGCCGCTCCAGCGGCTCGTCTTTCCTTGATGCACTCACGACATCCGCATTCCGTTGGGGACCCGCGCGATCTGCCTGGCCGGAACCATCGCGCCATCGTCATGGGCGAAGCCTAGCACCGGAACCTCAGACAGCGAAGGGGCCGAATGGCTAGGCTTGGAACATTCACGCAAGCCAGTGGGGAACCGGCAGGCCTTTCTCTTTCAAGAATTCTGGATTGAAGAGCTTCGACTGATAGCGGTTGCCATAATCGCACAGCACCGTGACGATCGTGTGTCCTGAGCCCATCTCTTTGGCAAGCTTGATGGCACCTGCCACATTGATGCCTGCCGACCCCCCAAGGCAGAGACCTTCTTCTTCGGTCAGGGCAAAGATGATCTCAAGCGCTTCGGCGTCGGTGATGCGGTAGGCTTGGTCGAAATCCGCGCCCTCGATATTGGCGGTGATCCGTCCCTGGCCGATGCCTTCCATGACTGAAGAGCCTTCCGTGGTCAGCTCACCTTTGTGGAACCAGTCGAAAATCTTCGCGCCGTAAGGGTCGCTGATGGCGATCGTCACGTCCTTGTTGCGTTCTTTAAGAGCCAGGCTGACACCGCTGAGGGTTCCGCCTGACCCTATGGCGCAGGTGAAGCCATCGACATGTCCGTCCGTGTCCCGCCAGATTTCGGGGCCGGTGGTTTGAATATGGGCAAGGCGGTTGGCAGTATTATCGAATTGGTTCGCCCACACCGCATTGTCCGTCGCCTCGGCCAGACGTTGGGAGTAATGAATATAATTGTTGGGGTCGGCATAGGGAACGGCGTCCACTTCGATCAGCTCACCCCCCAAAAGCCGCACGGCGTCTTTTTTCTCCTGGCTCTGGGTGCGGGGCATGACGATTTTGACGTTGTAGCCTTTCGCCTTGCCCACAAGGCAGAGGCCGATGCCGGTGTTGCCTGCCGTCCCCTCAACGATGGTTCCGCCTGGCTGCAGCGTTCCGTCGGCCTCGGCGGCTTCGACGATAGCGAGGGCTGCGCGGTCCTTGACCGATTGGCCGGGGTTCAAAAACTCCGCCTTGCCAAGGATGGTGCAGCCCGTCTCTTCCGAGGCGCGCTGGAGTTTGATGAGCGGTGTGTTGCCGATGGCATCGAGGACGGAGGTGTGAACAGTCATGGGCGCGGGTCTAGCGGGACACGCTCCTGCGGTGCAATCAGGTGGAGAGGCAGCGCTCGTGCTTCGTCTTGTGAAGCTTCGTTACAATTCCCCCTGTTTCGGCGACACAAGGGACAACACAACCAGCTTAAGCCATGGGCATAAGGCGTTGGGCAGCTCGCGGGGCTTGCCCCATGTGAAGAAGGACTGAACCTCCATGAAGAAAAAATCGTCTGCGCGGATCGGGTGTCTTGCCGCTTTGGTGATGGCTGCTGCTTGCTCATCGGCACCGGGGCCTCAACGCGGTGGAGGGCGGGGCGGTTCCGGCGGCGAGGCTATGGCCAGAATGCCGCCGGTGCTCATCCCGCCTTTGAGCCTGGTTTTTGCTGGC
>JBCCTG010000012.1:0-17856 GCA_039198735.1 Pseudomonadota bacterium
CAATGGTTTTGATAGGGATTAAAGCTTGGTCATGGTACATACAAAGCGCGGCATCATAGCGTTCGCGGGCTTCTTCATGAAACATCGTATCCGCAGGAAGAGGGCCGACGGCATCAATCCCTGCTGCAAGCAAATTTTCCACCGCAGGCTGAATAATCGCACGATCCTCATGGCCTATGCGCCCCTCTTCACCGGCATGGGGATTGAGCCCCGCGACGGCGAGCCGAGGATTGGCCAGACCGAAATGATGCTCAAGGCTTTTGGCGGTGATCAAACCTGTCTTGACGATGAGGTCATGGGTGAGCGCCGCGGGAACCTCCGACAAGGGTCTATGCACCGTGACAGGAACAGTCTTGAAAGTCTCCGTACCGAGCATCATGATCGGACCGCGTGGCATGTCGCCTTCAAGCGGTTCATCTTCGGTCAAATGACCGAGAAACTCTGTGTGCCCAGGAAAAGCGAAGCCAGCCTCTTGAAGCACGGATTTTTGGATCGGCAGGGTCACCAAACCGGCCGCTTGGCCAGCGACAGTATGCTCAACACCGATACGGATTGATTCAAGCACAGCTTCGGCAGTGGCCGGCGTCGGCGTGCCAAGTTGAACCTGGGCGATGGCATCATCGTCCCAGCCCGTTGGCGTCAGAACAGGCAAGCCGTGCTTTGCCGCTTCCCATACTTCTGAAGGATCATCAATCGCAACACACGATACACCAAGCCCAAGCGCGCTGTTGAGCGTGCACAGACGGTCTTTTTGATCGATCACATAAAGAAGCGGAAGCTGATGAGAATGATGCTGATCTTCAGACCACGCCTTCAAAAGAATTTCAGCACCAATGCCCGCAGGCTCGCCCATAGTGACAGCGAGCGGTTTTGACGCGCAACTTTGGGCCATCAGCTTCCTTGGGTGGAACCGTCAGTGAGGCGAATATCGACGTCACTGTCACGCTCGATATCGCGAAGATAACGCCGGGAAAGAAGCTGGAACTCCTGGGCCTCGATCCGTCCTTCCACCACTTGGCGGCGGGGCAATCCAAGACCTTCATCCATCTCGCACACATAAAGTCTGTGGTAGGACGTAGCGCTTTCCAGCAAAGCCGATGTATCCCCGCGTTGCAGCCCCAGGATTTCGTCGTGGAAGTCATCATGAAAATTGCTGATCGGCATCATGGGAAGAAGAACGACACCAATGTCCTGACCAAGATCAATGCTCAAAGGTGAAGCATCGCATGGATTGGTCAAAGGAAGCCGTGCAAGCTTTTGTTCAGCTTCCTGACGGCTGACTTTGTTTTTGCGGATGCCCGCATAAGCCACTTCGTAGGAGGGATCGCCTTGCTCGGCCGCTTCACGGCGTGCACGGACAGCCACGACCTTCATCATGTCATCAAGTTCGATCGGCGTGGAGACATTGCCCTGGTCAAGCTGACCCACGACCTCCGCCACATCGGGTTCGAGTTCGGCCGAGCGCAGCCAGCCGAGCTCACCGCCCCGCGCCGCAGAGGGGCAAATGGAGAATTGCTGCGCCAGGGCCTGAAACGGCACACCGTCGCGCATCTGCCCGATCATCTGCATACCGACGGCGTAAATCCTTTCCCGTTCGGAAGGGTCAGCCATGGGTAGACAGATTTCGGAAAGATAGAACTGCTGGTCCTGTTTCTCCGCGCGCATGTCATCGAGCATGTTGTCGATTTCGTCGTCGGTGACATTGACGCGGCTGTTGAACCGTCCCCGGACCAAACGCTCCCACGCCTGATCAGCCCAGATTTTGGCGCGCAGGGTCTCAATGGCGATGCCTTGACGCGCAAGATCAGCGGCCAGCGCCTCGACCGAAGCGCCGCCAGAACCTGCGATCCTTGCCAGCTCTTGGTCGATCTCTCCTTCGGAAACCTGGACGTTGAACTCAGTCGCTTCTTGACGCTTGAGTTGCTCGTCGATCAAATCACGCAAAGCTTGCTCTTGCAGCTGCGCCATCACCTCTTCGGTGAGCTGCCCGCCAGATGTGACCATCATCAGGCGCATGCGCTGCTGCACATCGAAGGTCGAAATCGGATTGTCGTTGACCGTTGCGGCAACACCGTTGCCGATCACCTGGGCCGAGGCGACAGAAGCTGCCAAGGAACCGAAAAGGACCGCAAGAACAACCTGCGACAGACGCATCATAACCCCCGATGCTAAGCTTGTAATCCATTCTCTTAAGAGCATCAGAGCCTGCAAGAAAGCCACCACCCCGTGAAAACCGGTTAAATTGCCAAGGATTGCGGCATCATCAGCACCGCTTTCCCGATTAAAGTCCCCTCGGACATAGCCCTATGGGCATGATCAGCCTCTTTGATCGGGACCTCGACGGTGACAAGGGGTTTGAGCTGACCTGCGGCAAGGCGCGGCAAAAGCTCAGCCTCGACGGCTGCGCGGAGCTGAGATTTTTCCTCAGCGGATCGCGCTCGCAAGGTGGAGCCCGAAAGTGTCAGGCGGCGACGCATCACATCCATGATGTTCACCTGGGCTTGGTTCCCGCGTAAAAATGCAATGGAGACATGCCGTCCATGGTCGCGCAGCATGGCAAGGTTGCGAGGGACGTAATCGCCGCCCACCATGTCGAGCACCACATCGCAGCCGCCGCGGTTTTGCATCGCTTCAGCCCAGTCGGTGTCTCTGTAAGTCCACACTTCACGAAACCCTTGGGTCTTGGCTGCGTCAGCTTTCTCTTGGGATCCTGCGGTTCCGAAAACCTCATGGCCACGATCCTTGGCGATGGCCGCCGCCATGGTGCCGATGCCGGAGGTGGCGCCATGAACGAAGAGCCGCTCACCAGGACTGAGGGCGCCGATCTCGAACACATTGGCCCAGACGGTGAACGCTGTTTCACAGAACGCAGCAGCCTCTGCGGCAGAGAGTGCATCGGGCCAGGGGAGCACGGCGCCCTCATGGGCGACGGCGTGCTCGGCGTAACCGCCGCCGGGAACGAGGGCCATGACCCGGTCGCCTTCGAAAAACCGGCGGCTCCCTGGTCCTACGGCGGTCACCGTACCGCTGACTTCTAGCCCCAAAGCCTCGGAAGCACCCGGCGGCGGCGGATAGAGACCTGCGCGCTGCAAAAGATCCGGGCGGTTCACACCGGCCGCGGCGACTTTGATCAGAATCTCTCCCTCATGAAGGTCGGGAAGATCCGTCTTGCGCCACACTAGTGCGTTGTTCTCACCAACAAACATCGCATGGGTCTGCATGGATTTTCCCTCATCTTCGCGGTGATCAGTCAGGCGCCGTATTGGTCCTCTATGAAGGCTTTTCCTCCGCGGCAGTCTACGAAAATAACGCTCGATCATGCCTAGCAAGCGAGCCGCATCAGGCAGCCTCTCCCTCAATGGGACTGATGCCAGCTGCGAGGCTGTCCTGTCCGGGGACTTATGCTTCGTCGTGTCCGGTCTTTCTCGATCTGCCTTGCGCGCGTGTCATGGAAGGCCAAGTCCAGCAATGTCTTCAAGAGCTTGCCCGTCGGTGCCAAGGCAAGCTTCGCGCAGGCGTTGGCGGGACTTCCGAACAACGACCTTGTCTTTCTTTGAGTTTGCCACAGCCTCTGGCGCGGATGTTGCTCCCTAGCCGTCGGTCCTCCAAGGTTGCCTCATCGCGGTTGGCTGGCGGACGAAGCGAAACAGAGGGTATTGGGGATCAGGACATGATCAACGAAGACATCAGAGTGATCAGCGACAGTGAGGCAGGACCTCGCGTTGAGCCGTTCGTGACCTCAAAAGTGTTCAACAGCCTTTTCGCCTCGGGCATGGAGCTCGTCGAGGAGACAGCGCTTTACCTCGATGAAGACGGCAAGAACGCGGCGCGCACCTTGCCGCGCAATGCAGCCCTGACCTATGCGGGCGTTTCGATGCGCCTGACCACGCGGCTGATGCAGATCGCATCATGGCTTCTCGTTCTGCGCGCCGTGCGTGATGGCGATATGACCGAGCATGAAGCCGGGCTTGAGAAGTATCGCATCAGCCAGTCGGACAGTCTCAGGCTGTCGCGTGAGGCGAGTGCCGGTCTGCCCCAAAGAATGATCAACTTGATCGAAGAAACCGACACGCTGTTCTCGCGCATCGTCCGCATCGACCGGGATCTTTTCTCGAACGACGTGCAACCCAGCTTGAGCGACGATGCTGCGGGCCAACTCGCTGCCCTTCGATCCGCCTTCCCAGGGTAAGAGACAGCCGCGCCGCATGGACGGCGCGCAAGGCTCGTGTTTAGTGTCTCCAGGTGTGCCACTTTCTCAAAGGGCCAAGGAGGACACCTATGACCGATCACCTCGAAACCTTCCGTCAAGAGACGCGAGCCTGGCTTGACGCCAATTGTCCTAAGAGCATGCGCGGCGAGTACACATCGGACAAAGCCTGCTGGGGCGGGCGCCAATGGACATTCACCTCCGAAGACCAAAAAATCTGGCTGAATCGTATGGCCGAGAAAGGCTGGACCGTTCCCACCTGGCCCAGTGAATATGGCGGGGGCGGCCTCACCAAGGCCGAAGACGAGATCCTCAAAGAGGAGATGCAACGCATCGAAGCGTTCCCGCCCCATGAAAACTTCGGCATCTCCATGCTTGGGCCAGCCCTTCTCAAGTTCGGCACCCATGAGCAGAAGCAAAAATTTATTCCCCCCATCACGCGCGGTGAGATTCGCTGGTGCCAGGGTTATTCCGAACCCGGATCAGGCTCCGACCTTGCAAGCCTGAAAACCAAAGCCGAGGACAAAGGTGACCATTGGCTCATCAACGGCCAGAAGGTTTGGACATCCTATGCTGATCAAGCCGATTGGATCTTCTGCTTGGTGCGCACCGATGGATCGGGGGTCAAACACCACGGCATCACCTTTATGCTCATCGATATGGAAACGCCAGGGGTTTCCACCAAGCCGATCAAGCTCATCTCTGGCCGGTCGCCGTTCTGCGAGACGTTTTTTGATGATGCCAACGTGCCCAAAGACGGTCTTGAGATTGTCGGTGAGCAGGATGAAGGTTGGAAAGTGGCCACTTATCTTCTCACCCATGAGCGGGAGATGATCTCGGGCATGTTCGGTGATGTGAGCCGTTTCGTGGGCCAGATGGCCGCCCAAGAGCTCGGTACGGATGAAAATGGTAAGGTCTTGGATCCAATGTTCCGCGCACGGGCTGCCGACGCCGATATCGATGGTTGGGCTTTTCAGACGCTCATGCGCTCCGTGAGCGACCAGGCTGAGGCGGGTGCTTCGCTCGGTGCTGTTTCCTCCGTTCTCAAATATTACGGAACGGAGCTCAACAAGCGTCGTTATGAGCTGATGATGGATATGGGCGGCACGGACGAGCTTGAGTGGGAGACCGATCGCAATGATGACGGCGCGCGTGCCAGGGGGTGGCTCCGTACACGGGCCAACTCCATCGAAGGCGGCACCACGGAGGTGCAGCTCAACATCATCGCTAGGCGGATCCTTGAACTTCCCAGTCGGTAGTGAGGTCGCGACCAATCAGCGTTAGGGGGAAGGGCCGTGAGGGTTTTGGTCTCTTGCGAACGTGAAATCGATGATTCACTTTCACGGCAAAAGGCCCTAGCAGGGCAGGGAATAAAATGACACAGGCTGTGTCATGAGAAGAGCGATGAAGGAGACGCCATGCCTTTGGTTCTGAATGAAGAGCAGCATATGCTGCAGGAAACCGCACTGGGCTTTGCGCAAGAGAAAAGCCCGATTTCTGAGCTGCGGCGCTTACGCGATCAAGATGTCGCGGACGGTTTCCACCGGGACCTCTGGGCACAAATGGCGGAACTTGGCCTCACCGGCGTTCTCGTTCCCGAAGAGCATGGCGGCACGGGCTTTGGCTATGTTGGCGCGGGGCTGATTGCCCAAGAACTTGGCCGGACGCTGACAGCGAGCCCTTATCTGGCCACCTCGATCATGGCGGCCACGGCGCTCTCCAAGCTTGGCACAGCGGACCAGCAAGCGGCGCATCTTCCCAAGATCGCAGCGGGTGAGGCGGTCTATGCCCTGGCCAGCGACGAGGCGCGCAAGCACACACCGAACCATGTGGCGATGAAAGCCGAACGCTCCGGCAACGGATTTAAGCTTTCAGGCGAGAAAGCGTTCGTCGCCGAAGGTTTTGCTGCGGATCAATTGATTGTTGCCGCGCGTACTGCTGGCGCTGACGATGAGGACGAGGGGATCACACTCTTTCTTGTCGATGCAAAAGCGAACGGTTTGACCAAAGACCGTATCAAGACGATCGACGATCGCGGCTATGCGCGGCTTCAGCTCGACGGTGTCGAGGTTGATGGCGATGCGGTCCTCGGTGAGGTGGATAACGGTCTTCAAGGTCTTGAGATGATCCTCAACACAGGCCGCGCCGGACTTGCGTCGGAAATGGTGGGCGCATCAGAGGCGGCCTTTGCCATGACCCTCGATTATTTGAAGCAGCGCCAGCAATTCGGCGTCGCAATCGGTAGCTTTCAAGCCCTCCAACACCGTGCGGCGGAACTCTTCACCGAGATCGAAATTGCCAAAGCCGTGGCCCATCAGGCCCTTGATGAGCTCGACACCGATGTTGGTAATGCCGGCGCGGCGGTCAGCCTTGCCAAAGCCAAGATCGGCAAAGTCGCCCGCCTTGCTGCCAATGAAGGCGTCCAAATGCATGGCGGTATCGGTATGACGGACGAATATGATATCGGCTTTTTCATGAAGCGCGTGCGTGTTGCCAACGAGATGTTCGGCGACCATGACTTCCATGCCAACCGCCTCTCGGCCGTGTTGGGTTACTGATAACCTGTTCAACCTCGTCCCTGGGAGAAGTTGCAACGCAGTTGGCTATGTTTGCGGAGAAGGGGTCGCCGTGGCCTTCCCTCTCTCCCCACCAACGATTTCGATCTCTCTTCAAGGAGAGATCTCTTGATAAGGAGAAAACCCATGAGAGATGCAGTCATCGTCAGTGCCGCGCGCACGCCCATTGGCAAAGCTTACCGCGGTGCCTTCAACAAAACCGGCGCGATCGAGCTTGCGGGCTTTGCCGCGAAGAAAGCTGTCGAGCGTGCCAAGATTGCGGTCGATTCCATCGACGACTGTGTCTTCGGCCAGGCTTTGCAGCTGCGCACCGGCGGCATGAACCTTGGCCGTCAAGCAGCTTTGCGTGCAGGCCTCGATGTGAGCGTCGCGGGGATGACGATCGATCGTCAGTGTGCGTCCGGCCTTATGGCTGTGGCAACGGCTGCGAAGCAAGTCATGGTCGATGGTATGAGCACCGTGGTCGCGGGCGGTGTTGAGTCCATCTCCACCAACCAAACCCCTGACGCGCAGATCGTCTTCCCCAACCCTTGGCTCGTGGAAAACATTCCGGCCACTTACATGCAGATGATCGAAACGGCTGAACTCGTGGCCGATCAATGGAAGGTGAGCCGCGAGGCCCAGGACGAATACGGCTACCGCTCGCAAATGCGCACCCATGAGGCCCAAGAAGCCGGTCACTATGACGCCGAAATCGTCCCTATGCCTTCGGTTATGGAGAAGAAGAACAAAGAGACAGGTGAGGTCAGTGAGGTGGAGGTCACCCTAAGCAAGGATGAAGGCAACCGTCCGCAGACGACGCTTGAGGGCCTCCAAGGTCTGAAGCCTGTCTTCGCCAATGGACAGCGGGTGAAGGAAGGCCAATTCATCACCGCAGGAAACGCTTCGCAGCTCTCCGACGGTGCGGCCGCTATGGTGGTGATGGAATCCAAAGCGGCCGAGGCTGCAGGCGCGGAGCCGCTTGGCCGGTATGTGGGCATGGCCGTTGCTGGCACGGACCCCTCGGTGATGGGTGTGGGTCCGATCTACTCAATCCCGCTGGCGCTTGAGCGTGCCGGTCTCAAAATGGAAGACATCGGTCTTTGGGAACTGAACGAAGCCTTTGCCAGCCAGGTGATCGCTATCCGTGATGAACTGGGCATCCCGGACGATATCCTCAACATCGATGGCGGTGCGATCTCGATCGGTCACCCTTACGGGATGTCCGGTGCACGGATGGTGATGCATGCCCTGATCGCGGGCAAGCGCATCGGTGCGAAATATGTTGGCGTCACGATGTGCGTCGGCGGCGGTCAGGGCGCTACGGGGATCTTCGAAGTCCTTTAAGGAAAAAAATGCGTGCGGATCAGTTGATCCGGCCGATCCGCACCGTCTCGCCTTCCTGGGGCTGCTCAAAGCCCATGCCCCGAACGATCAAACGGGCCTCCGGCGGCAGGCCCGAAACATAAAAACCGCCCGGCGCAACGGCGACGAGCTGAATGGGCACGGTTTCGACCACACCGGTCGGCCCCTTCCCTGACACCATCCGAACACAGAGCCCTTTGCCAGAGACCATGACCAAGGCACGCTGAGGCACAATAGTGGCCTCGATCTGCTCTGTCGTCACATCGATCGTTGCCGTCTCGTCGAGGGAGAGGCCTCGAAGCTCAGGCGCGGCGATCTCCACCGCCCGCAGCTCCCGGCCATGACGATCCGTCTCCGGATAAACGAGCCGCACCTGGCCATCAATGTGCGCATCGCCAACCGTGATGTCCGCCTCATCGCCGGCTTGCACCACTTTGGCTTCATGGGGTTTCAAGGTCGATGTGAGGATGAGGGACGATGTGTCGATCACCGTGACGCAAGCGCCTCCTGCTTGCACCAGAGTGCCCGGCGGACCGGCAACAGCAGAAATCTGTCCATCGATCGGTGAGCGAAGATCTTGCGCGCTTTGCCCACTCACCGGTTGCAGGCGGCACACCACTTGGCCTGCGGTCACTGTATCGCCTGCTTTTACGGGCAAGGCGGCGACACGGCTGCTTTGTTGGGCGCGCAGGGAGACGAAACGCTCCGGCGTCGCGGTTCCGCTTAAGGTCAAAGACCGCGGATGGGCACGGCCAGCCACCATGGTCACGGCCACGGGCGAGAAAAAGCTTGGCGTCTCTTCAGGCACAGGGTCGGAGAAAAACAGCTCGCCATTCAGACTCACCGCCATGACCAAGGTGAGCAAGGGACCAAGAGCGATCAGAACCGACCATAAGCGGCGACGGTGCGGCTCATCGTCGAGCATCTCCACCGTGGCTTCGCTCATTGGTCGGTCCTCACATCAAAGCGAGGCTATGTCCTCGCTGCCACGCATCTTGCGGTCTGTGAGGTGATCCCCCCCGACAGGTTCCGCGCGCTCCCAAATAAACTTTTTGCAGATCGGTCCTAAACAACCGGAAACGCCGAGCTGATTATTCGAAAGAAGTTCGAGACGAGCGCGATAGGTTTGGCCATTTTTGGGGTTGTAGATCGCCCCCGATTTCCATCGGCCACGACCACGCTCAAAACCTTCCAGCAGGCGAAGCCCCATCATGCGCCGGTGGCGCAGGCTCAGATCGGGGTTGTTCTCATCGCAAACATCACCATCGATCGAAGGATCGAGCCAGGTCACGGAACCACAAGGCGTTCCATCTCCGCAGTCCTGAATCTCGACGATCGACATCCCGTCATCGGTGTACCAGCTTCCTTGAACATCGAGGTTTGACGCCCGTGCTCCTCCCACCATTGCGACCGCCATCGCAACGGCTACGGCCCATTCCTGCATAAGACTGCCTTATTTCCCTGCCGTCAGATGAAACGAAAGATCGGCCTCAGCCGCAAGCCTAAAATGCCCCCTAGGCGTGGCGAGTTCGTAAACACGGAAGCCATGATTTTCAGAATCACGAAGCTCTGGCGGCATGGGGCATCGGTTGCTAGTCCGCATGTGTTTGCGAAGACAAAAAATGACCGAAGAACGCAAAAAAGGTGGTTATGACCGACGACGATGACGCAACGATCAGCCGTGTGCGGCTGGCTATTCAGAAAAAAGGCCGTCTTGCTGACGACACCTTCGATCTTTTGAAACGCTGCGGTCTTCACGTGCGGCAATCGAAAAGCAGTCTCTACGCGCGCATTGAAGAGCTGCCGATCGACCTTCTTTTGGTGCGCGATGACGACATTCCCGCACTGGTCGCCAGCGGCGCCAGCGATCTTGGTATTGTCGGCGCCAATGTCTTCGAAGAGGAAAAAGCGGCCAAGCGCCTGAAAGGCAGCGTTCCTATGGTTCTGCCTTTGGGCTTTTCCCGCTGCCGTTTGTGCATCGCGCTTCCTAAAGAGCACCCCTATAAGGGTGCACAACAGTTCAGTGGCCTGAAGATTGCCACGTCCTACCCGGCGATCACCGAAGCATGGCTCAACGATCACGGCGTCACCGATTGCGAAACCGTGATCATGAACGGTGCCCATGAAATCGCCCCGCGCCTTGGTGTGGCGGATGCGATTTGCGATATCGTCTCCACCGGCGGCACTTTGGATGCCAATGGTCTCACCATCGCCGAGACGGTCCTGCGATCCGAGGCCCTCCTGATCGGTGGCCCGCTTGAAGCAGCAAAAGAGAAAACCGCTCATGCCCTCCGCATGCGCATCGAAGGCGTGCAGCGAAGCGAGGATGCAAAATACGTCATGCTTAACGCCCCCCGCGCTGCGCTTGAGGAGATCGCAAGGGTTCTGCCAGGAGCCGAGCGTCCCACCGTTCTCGAGCTTGCTGGTGAAGGGGATAAAGTCGCTGTCCACACCGTCTGCCGGGAAGAGGTCGTGTGGGAACAACTCGAAGATCTCAAACGCCTCGGCGCCAGCGCCATCCTCGTTCTCGACATCGACAAGATGTTGGCTTGACCGCTTCGAAAGACCGTTGACGCCGCCGAAAACCAGGGCCATTAGGCATGTTTCTTACGCTGCCGTAGCTCAGGGGTAGAGCACTCCCTTGGTAAGGGAGAGGCCGGGAGTTCAAATCTCCCCGGCAGCACCATTTTCCATATCTCACGGCAGTTCACTTCGCTCACGCCTCCGATGGGGCGGCCTGACCGGTCGACGCGCGGTCGCGCGTTTGCATCAGAGTTCAAAGACATTGCCTCCCTGGCAGGACCATTTTTGATCTCACGGCGCGGGGCGCCTCCGATGGGGCGGGCTTTCGCCCGAGCCGCCGTCGCGGCTTTGGGCCGCCGGGCGTTTGGACGCATTTTATGCTCTGAACCAGTGCGCCCATGCTATCCTTTAGGCTATTCTGATGTGTTGCTGTTTCAGCGGTCGCTCCGGACTTTGAAAGAAAGCCTACCTTTGCTGCTTTGACTGCACATTGTGCAAGGGAAAGAGGCTAGTCCTTCACATTATCGTCCGTCTGTTTGATCAGCCAGTTTTGCACACGGAAGCTTTTTTCGAGCACACCCATGACGATGATGTCGCTATCGATCATGATCGGGCTGTCGATCTGGGTGGAGTGGGTCATCAAGAAAGGCGGTTTCCACAGGCGGATCAGCGTGTCCGCCGTCCCGTGGCGGGCATCGGTTCTTTGAACGCAGACAGGGGTCTCCAGCACCGGCTCGACGTCACGGCGGAACACCAAAATATCGCCAGGTTTGATGTCGCTGAGCTCAAGCGTCCTCGCCTGCATCTGCATCAAGAAATGCTGACCACCCACCGGATCGACCGGCATATCGGGAATACGCCCCGCAAAAGGTATGGCTTCACTCTCGAAGAAGCCTGCTGCTGGTTTTTGTGACAAGGCTCCTGGCGGTGCAATCCCAGTAAGAGCAGCCAATTTGTTCAACGTACCGCTCCGCAGGGTTTTGCTGCGACCACTGACAAAGCCCGTCAGAGTGCTGGCGGGAGAATTGATCATCTCGGCCAGATGGCTTGGGTTTCGTGCCTTGGCAGCCGTTATGCACTGTTCGAGAAAAGTCAGGTGCAATGCACGAAGATCCGTCATGCCGATCGACCTGCAATGAGATCGTCGCGCGGTCACTGACATTGTTGCCTTGCTCCAAATTGCAAATCACATTTAATATTGCACGCATAACGGGGGATATGCACATTATGCAAGCGGAACGATACATTGACAAGATCGACCAAGCGCGATGGAGGCTTCGATTGAAACAACAAGATTTACTCGAACGGGCAGGGGTCTCCCATGCTGCGATCTTGCGGGCCCGCCAGCCTGGGCGGGATATCACCGTCGATCTTTACGAGCGCCTTTGGTCAGCTCTTCTCGATATCGAACGGGACGCTTTGATCAATGAGGTCCCCCACATCAACATGGGAGGGATCGATGACTAACCACCCGATCAGCTTAGAGGGCACGCGCCATGCAAAAGAAGCCGGTACAGCCCTATGCCTCCACAATGTGTCAGTCGCCCTGCGACGGCGAGAGAACTGCGACCTGGTGGTGGGCTTTGCCAGCTCTCCGATTCTGCTGCGCACGCACAATCCTATCGGCGCCCGCCTCTCTTTCAAAGATTTGGGGCTGACCGATGATGAAGCGCTCTCCCTCGGCGTGAGCATGGCCAGCGAGCGCGCCCTCGAAACAGCACGACTGATGATCAGCTATCTGAAAGATGAAGGTTTTTCCGGTCAACAGATCAAAAGAGAACTTCAAGATATCGGTGTTCATCTTCCCACGGAGTTGTTGTCATCGTAAGGCATTGAGGTCAAGCACGGGCCGGTTGTCTGATCCGTTATCGGATCGATAGAAACATAGATAGCGTTTCTGACACAAGCCATTGAGCACAAGCTATGACCTTTGGGTTCCTTACCAAGCCTTAGGTCCTCAAGTGGTGGAAAGCGGCCTCGAAGATCTCTAAAGATGGTCGTTCACAAGGCGACCCTATGAGAGAGCTGTGGCCAAAGACGCTGACACCGCAAGCCCCAACACACGCAAAAACTCAGGCTCCAAACCTGAGAACCGTGAGGAACGCCTCGCTCGGGCTCTCCGGGACAATCTGCGTCGCCGCAAAGCGAAGAAGGACTGAAGCTTGGATAAGCTAGCCATTATTGGGGGCCGCGAGCTCTACGGAGACATCACCATTGCTGGCGCGAAGAACTCCGCGCTGAAGGTCATGGCTGCATGTCTTCTGACCGATGAGCCGCTGAAGCTCAGCCAAGTCCCTGACCTGGCCGATGTACGGCAGCTTCTGGTGCTTCTGGAAAACCACGGTGTGAAGGCGGAGCGGGCAGGGCACCACCTGACCCTCGATGCCGGAACGATCACATCGACGGTCGCGCCCTATGAGATCGTTCGAAAAATGCGCGCGAGCTTCAATGTGCTGGGCCCCATTTTGGCGCGCGAGGGCCAAGCGCGGGTGTCGCTTCCCGGCGGCTGCGCCATTGGTGCGCGGCCCGTGAACTTTCACCTTGCGGCCTTTGAAGCCATGGGTGCGAAGATTGAACTCGAAGAAGGTTACGTGCTCGCTGAAGCGCCGACCGGTGGCCTTCGCGGTGCTGTCGTGGATCTCCCTTTTCCCTCCGTAGGCGCAACCGAACACGTCATGATGACCGCGTGCCTGGCTCAGGGCATGACCACCATCAACAATGCTGCCTGCGAGCCAGAATTGGTCGATCTTGCTGAGTGTCTCAATGCCATGGGCGGGCGCGTGGAGGGCGCGGGAACACCCCAGGTCAGTATCCATGGCGTTGAGAAGCTGCACAGTGCTGACCATGAAGTGGTTGCTGACCGCATTGAGCTCGGTTCCTATGCGATGGCCGTTGGTGCGGTGGGCGGTGAAGTGTATTTCCACCGAGGACGACGCGAACTTTTGGGCGCGGCAGCCGATATTTTGGAGGAGTGCGGGCTTTCCTTGGTATCGGACAATGGCGGCCTCCGCGTTTCGCGTTGGGGCACGCCCACTGTTTCCAAAAGCGTTGAGACAAAGCCTTTTCCTGGCCTAGCGACGGATTTTCAGGCGCAGTTCATGGCTTTGATGGCCAAGGGCGACGGCGTTGCGACGATCAAAGAAACGGTTTTTGAGAACCGCTTCATGCATGTTCCTGAACTTACACGTCTTGGCGCTGATATTGAGGTCGACGGCCAGACCGCAACTGTGCGGGGCGTGCCTCGCCTCAAAGGCGCACCTGTGATGGCCACGGACCTGCGCGCCTCCATGAGCCTCATCATCGCAGCCCTTTGCGCCGAGGGACAGACCATGATCAGTAGGGTCTATCACCTCGACCGGGGGTTTGAGCGCCTGGACGACAAACTCCGCGGCGTTGGCGCGCTCATCGAACGGGTGACGGACGACGACTAAGGCTCTAGGTGACGCGCTTCGACGTGCGATGCTTGAAACAAGAGAGCGGCCGCACGAAACCAAGATGACGCGACATGAAGACTTACACAAAGCTCGCTTTGATAGCGGCCGACCAAGATGATTTGCAGACGATGTCAGCGCTGCTTCAGGATGCCGTCCTGAAAATTGGCGACGCTGCCTATGTTGAGAGCAATCGCCGCTTTGCTTTCGTCACCAACCGCTACCTTTGGGAGTTGGCCCAGAAGAACCCCTTTGGTTCAGGATATCGCGTGCGGGCCGGTGTTCACTTTGACGATGTTCAGGCGGTGCGGGTGAAGAATGTGCGGCTCGATGCCAAAGACGCTGTCGTGAAAATTCTGAACACTGCCTATGTTGGCAGTGAAGATGGCGGCACGATCACGATCACTTTAAGCGGCGGCGGTGTCATCGCGTTGGATGTCGAGGCCATCAACGCCACCCTGCAAGACCTCTCCGAACCTTGGCGTGCCTCGCGTAAGCCCAAGCACGAAGGCGTTTAATATGCGTAGACTACGGACAACCGACCCTGATTTTCCCGCATTTCTGGCATCGCTTCTTCAGCGCAATGAGGATGCCGCCGAAGGGGTGGCCGATCGCACCCGCCGGATCATCGAGGATGTGCGCAAAGAGGGCGACGCAGCGCTCGCACGGTACACCCAGCGCTTTGACCAAACCGATATCGCTGGCGAGGGCCTCAAGGTCACCGACGAGGAAACCGAAGCCGCGATTGCGTCTTGCGACCCTGAAGCGCTTGCCGCCATGGAGGCTGCTGCTGCGCGTATTCGTGCCTACCATGAACGTCAGACACCGGAAGATGTGCGCTGGGAGGATGATCTCGGCGTCAAGCTTGGATGGCGCTGGACACCGCTGGATGCTGTGGGCCTTTATGTCCCCGGCGGCACGGCGGTTTATCCATCATCGGTCTTGATGAACGCAATCCCTGCGAAAGTTGCAGGGGTGGAGCGCATCGTCATCACCACTCCTGCAAAAGAGGGGAAGGTGAACCCGCTCGTTCTTGCCGCTGCAAAACATGCGGGCATCACGGAGATTTATAAAATCGGCGGCGCGCAAGCTGTCGCTGCCCTCGCTTACGGCACGGAGCGAATTGCCCCGGTGGACAAAATCGTTGGCCCAGGGAACGCTTATGTGGCCGAAGCCAAGCGGCAGGTGTTCGGTCATGTGGGGATCGATTCGATCGCTGGCCCATCGGAGATCACGGTGATCGCCGAAGGCGGGATCGAGAACAGCTTCATCGCGGCTGACCTTTTGAGCCAGTCCGAGCATGATAGCCTTAGCCAATCGATCCTCCTGACACCGAGCGATGTGCTCTCCGCCGCGGTGGAGAACGCGGTGCAAGAGCAGCTGAAGGAGCATCCGCGCCGGGCTATTGCCGCTGCCGCATGGCGTGACCAGGGCGCGATCATCATCGTTGAAAGCCTTGAAGAGGCTGCCGAGATCTAGAACAAGCTCGCGCCCGAGCATCTCGAGCTTGCCGTCAACGATCCCGAAGCGCTGCTGCCGCTCATCAAGCATGCTGGCGCGGTTTTTCTTGGGGCTTATACGCCCGAAGCGATTGGTGATTATGTTGGCGGGCCGAGCCATGTGCTGCCCACGAGCGGGGCGGCGCGGTTCTCGTCAGGGCTCTCGGTGCTTGATTTCGTCAAGCGTATGTCCGTGACCGGATGCTCTCTCGAAGCCTTCCGCGCCATCGGCCCCGATGCCGTGAAGCTGGCGGAGACCGAGGGGCTGCCCAGCCATGCCCAGTCGGTAACCCGGCGTTTGCACCATAGCGGCTAGGCAAGAGTGCATCGCCTCTTTAGGCAGACCATGATGGCGTCCAACAGATTGATCAAAGTTGAGCTCGACGAACGTTCCTTAGGCGCAGCCAAGGGCGATATCGATCACGAGCGCAAAGTGGCCATGCATGATCTTCTGCAAGAAAATGTCTTCGCGCCGGCAGGTGCCACCCGAGAGGGGCCTTACGCGCTTTACTTGAGTGAGCGTGACGGGCGTCTCGTCTTTGATATTCGTAGCGAAAGCGACGAGGCGCTGGTGGCGCACCACCTGTCGCTCGCCCCGCTCCGACGCACAATCAAAGACTACTTCCTGCTCTGCGACAGCTATTATGACGCTATCCGGTCGGCCCAGCCGGAACGTCTCGAAACCATCGATATGGCCCGCCGCTCTGTCCACAATGAAGGGACAGAGGTGCTGATGAACCGGCTCGACGGGAAAATCGAAACGGATTTTGACACAGCGCGCAGGATTTTCACGCTGATCTGCTCCCTCGCTATGCGTCTAGGGCGCCGGGGTGACAGCCAATGAGGAAAACGCCTTCATCCATTCTCTTCGCTTGCAACATGAACTCTGTGCGCAGCCCAATGGCGGAAGCCCTGGCGCGTCATATTCTGCCTGAAGCCATTCATGTGGACAGCTGCGGTGTCTACAAAGGGGCGCTTGATCCTTTCGTGAAAACCGCTTTGGAACACGCTGGAATCGCGCCGCCGCCCTTGGGCCCGCGGGAGTTTGGCGAGGTGAATGTCAGCGATTACGATGTGATTGTCGCACTCACCCCAGAGGCCGCGGCGGAAGCACGACGCCTTCATGACAATGTCGAGTTCTGGGAGGTGGAAAACCCCACCGACACCCGCGGCAGCGAACAGGATCTCCACGCTGCTTACGGACGATTGTGCAGCGCTTTGCAAAAACACATCAGAGAACGATTCATTTCAGAGTAAATACCTAATAATGAACGAAAATTTGATCCTCTTGTGATCATCTTACACTGATAATCAGTATCATCATAATCTTCGTAAAGATATTTTTTTCGCAGCCTCAGTGCCGCGCAAACGCTGGTGTCTGACGCTGTTCAATGACATTTTTGCATCGTTTATGTGTCAGTTTCATGACAAAGCCCTAGAAAAATGTATAGCAGTATGCTATCTCTTTTTTCCCGCTGACAACGGGGCAGGCGTCAATCGGGGCGCCAGTGCAGGTCAAAAGGAGAAAATCATGCCTCACACCTTCAGTGTCATGGCCGCTGCCGTGCTGGGCACGACGGCTATGGTCTCAGGCTCAAATGCCGTAGCACAGGCCGCAGACACCTTCTCGATCGAGCTGATCGCCAATGAGCTGGAAAGCTCGCAAGGTCGACGCGCATTCAATGAGCGGTTGCACGATGAAGCTCAGAACTATTGCAGCTCCCACGCGCCTTATGCATCGACCAGCGATTTGCGGCGTTGCGAGTCGGCCATCATCGAGGCCGTTTTGGAAAACTTGGCAGCACGCGACAACGCGGCGTCCGGACGGTTCGCTGCATCCAGCGATCGTTAAGCCTTCATTGATGGCCCTTGTATCTTACGGGACCGGACGATGGTCCGCCGTGACTGGATCATGACTGTTTGAACCTCGGCCTCTGCAGCGCGCGTTCTTGGTGTCGAAGCCAAAAAGAGATTGGTCAGACACAAAGCACGCCGCTCTGCCGACCCAAGGTGACGACCAGCCCGCACAAATCCTTGACCAATCGCGCAGGGGGCGGCACATGGGCGTTTCGTTTGTTAGCCAAGGGTGCCGATGGCCAAAGAAGAATTGCTTGAGTTTCAAGGAACGGTTGAGGAACTCCTCCCGAACGCGAATTTTCGCGTGAAACTTGACTGTAGTACGGAGTTGGCCCGGTGGACATTCCACCACCAGGACCAGTAGAAAGCCCGCCACCGGGGCCTCTTGATAGCCCACCACCAGGACCAGTAGAGAGCCC
>JBCCTG010000013.1:0-16554 GCA_039198735.1 Pseudomonadota bacterium
AGACCAGGTCGACTGCCAGGGCAAGAAGCGCATAGGTCAGTGCACCGAAAAGCGCAGCCGTGGCGTAGATATCCTCTTTCAAAATGAGCGGCTCGCGATTGGCCACCACATCGCGCAAGAGACCGCCAAATGTCGCTGTGATCGTCCCCATCAGAAGGACCACAGCAATATTGTAGCCAAGCTCCAAAGCCTTGGCCGCACCGGTGACAGCAAAAAGCGCAAGCCCCGCGGCATCGGCCCAGCGCAAGGGCCTCCAAGCATCGATCGCTGTGGCCGCAAAGAACGCAGCAAGACCGCCCACCAAAGCGAAAAGCAGTGTCCACGAATCTTCCAGCCAAAAAACCGGCGCATCAAGGAGAAGATCGCGCAAAGTTCCTCCGCCCACGGCCGGGAGAAAAGCCAGCATGATCACGCCAAAGAGATCCATGTCTCGGCGCACAGCAGCCACACCGCCGGACAGTGCAAAGACAAAGGTTCCCGCGCGGTCCGCGAGGAGGAAAAGAAACTCAGGAGACAGAGAGCTTTCCCTTCTGCATAAGGACTGTCTTTTGGCTAAGGCTTTCAAGATCGAAGAAAAAGGCAGCGCTCATGTTCGTCATCGCCAAGATCACCGTTCTGATTCATGCTCAACCACCAACAGGATCGAGCCACCCGTGCTCATCATTGGTGGTACCGTCAAAGAGGCCGAAGAAGGCTTTTTGAAGCGTCTTCGTCACCGGGTTGTTGCCCGGCTCACCGATGGTGATGCCGTCGATCGAGCGAATGGGCGTGACCTCAGCGGCTGTCCCTGTGAAGAACAGTTCATCAGCGCCGTAGAGCATCTCCCGTGTGATGTCCTGCTCCAGCACTTCGATGCCGTGGTCGCGGGCAAGGGTGAGGATGCAGTCTCGAGTGATCCCCCCCAAGATTGATGCGGCCATGGGCGGTGTGATGATGCAGCCTTTGTGCACCATGAAGATGTTCTCGCCTGCACCTTCGGAGACGTTGCCTGAATGGCTGAGGCCAATGCCTTCCGTACACCCGCGTGCTTTGGCTTCCGTGGTGATCAGCCGGCTTGAGAGATAATTGCCGGCCATCTTCACACCAGCAGGAATCGTTCCGGGTGCTGACCGCCTCCACGAGGTCACGGCCACATCGATGCCTTTGTCGATCCCCTCCTCACCGAGATAGCGGCCAAATGCGAAAGCAACGACGTCAAGCTCATTGGGTGAACCCGTCGCGGCCGGAGACAGCTCACCATAACCCAAATAAGCGTTCACGCGGATGTAAGCCGAGGCCAATTGATTGTCGCGAACCGCTTGGCGGCAGGCTTCCATAACCTCGTCGCGGGTGAAATCGATGCCGATCCCGTAGATCTTGGCGGAGTAGAAAAGCCGGTCGATATGCGCATCATTGCGGAAGATGACGGAACCTTTGGGCGTTTGGTAGGCGCGGATCCCTTCAAACGCGCACGTGCCGTAAAGAAGCGCATGGGTCATCACGTGAGTCGTCGCCTCTGCCCATGGCACCATCTGACCGTTGCGCCAGATGTATTGGGATTCATTGATGGGCATACGAAATCTCCACGTCTTTGTCTGCGTTCATTGCGCAGCGTTCGGAAGCGTTTAGTCAGCTCAAAGCCGCTTGCCAATAACCACTCAAGACAAGCGTTGGGACAGCTCGCCGTCTTTTCTCTCAGAACGGATACTCAACAGCGATAGGATCTTTGTGGATCATCCCATTTGAGCCATTGTTGCGCGAAGCGCTGAGAAGCATGATGAGCGAACGCGCAAACCAAGCACACGCCGAGGCAACACAGCAATTTTGGAAATCTCCCATGGCACCCTCCCCTCCTAGCGACGCTCGCTCCATTCTCGGCCTCAAGCAAGTCATGGCCGCCTTGCGGAACCCTGATGGCGGCTGCCCTTGGGATCTCGAACAGGACCATAGCTCAATTGCTCAGTACTGCATCGAAGAAGCCTATGAGGTGGTGGACGCCATCGACCATGGGACAGATGCGGATCTTCGGAACGAGCTGGGCGATCTTCTTCTGCAAGTCGTCTTTCACAGCCAGATGGCAGAGGAACGGGGTGCGTTCGATTTTGACGATGTGTGCGAAGAGGTCACCACCAAGATGATCCGTCGTCATCCGCATGTGTTCGAAAAACTCGATGGTCGGGATGCGGATGATCAAACCATCGCTTGGGAAGACATCAAAGCGCAAGAGCGGGCGGATAAGGGGAAAGCCACTTCCGTTTTCGACGACGTGCCCTTGGGTCTGCCCGCCCTTACCCGCTCGGAAAAACTCACCAAACGGGCCGCCCGCGTGGGTTTTGAATGGGAGAAGCCTGAGCATATCCTCGATAAGGTGCAAGAGGAACTCGATGAGCTGCGCGAAGCTTATGCTTCGGGTGATACAGCGCACACGGAGGAGGAGCTCGGTGACCTTCTCAACTCCTGCGCCAATTTCGGCCGTCGTCTACAGATCGATAGCGAAACCGCACTGCGCAAGGCGAATGCCAAGTTCGAGCGCCGGTTTCGCCATGTGGAAGAGCGCGTGAAGGCCTCGGGCCGAGGTTTCGAAAACCATACGCTGGAGGAGATGGAAGCCTATTGGACCGAGGCGAAAGCGCTAGGTTTCTAAATCCAGTTTCCCCGCTTAAAGTCCGCTATCTCTTGCCACCCCACTGTTGCCATTCTAAAATCTATAACGGGTGCAGTCAGGCCAAATAAATTTCAGTGCTGAGATCATTTAACGTAGCGACCGCTTTTGTCATAATTGGCCCATGATGAACCGAGGAGTGATCAGATGAAATACGTCGACGGATTTGTTGCAGCCGTTCCAACAGCGAACAAAGATCAATACATCGAACATGCTCAGATTGCGGCCACTGTCTTTCGGGAGCATGGCGCCGCGAAAGTGGTGGAATGCTGGGGTGATGACGTCCCTGATGGTAAGGTGACATCCTTCCCCCTGGCTGTGAAAAAACAGGATGATGAGACCGTGGTTTTCTCTTGGGTCGAATGGCCTTCGAAAACGGTGCGGGATGCAGGCATGCAGAAGATTTTCAAAGATCCGCGCATGCAGCCTGATCAAAACCCCATGCCCCTGGACGGAAAACGGCTTATCTATGGAGGATTTCAATCCATTCTGGAAACCTGATCAAAGCCCGCCTATTTTTGCCATCTCACGACTGATGATGAGAGGTGTGCACCTCTCATCATCAGTTCGCTGATCGTAGGACCAATCAGCGAAGCTCGCTGGCACTTTTCACCACGCGGCCGACGAGACCATACTCGATCGCTTCTTCCGGACTCATCCAATAGTCGCGGTCGGTGTCTTTTTCGACTTTCTCCATCGGCTGACCTGTCGCATCGGAGAAGATACGGTTGAGACGATCGCGCATTTTGATGATCTCGCGGGCTTGGATCTCAATGTCCGAAGCTGGACCCCCTGCGCCGCCGGAGGGTTGGTGAAGCAAAAAGCGGGTGTTCGATGTGCAGAAGCGCTGCTGCTGCGGCACAGAAACATAGATCAGTGCACCCGCCGAAGCGACCCAGCCTGAGCCAAGGATGTTCACCTTGGGCTCAATAAATTGGATCGTATCGTGGATCATGTCACCAGATTCCACATGCCCACCGGGGGAGGATACAATCACCGTGATCGGATCATTCGAGACATGGGCAAGCGCCAAGAGACGATGACAAACCGAGCGTGCAAGATCCATACTGATCTGACCAACGATCAGAACCTGCCGCGCATCGAAGAGGTGTTTTTCGACCGCAGGCCCTTCGCGCTGCTGATCTTTGTCGTTATCCGTGTCCTGCAATTTGGGAAGATCGTTCATCGTCATTCTCTTCACTTATGTTCGATGTTTCAATTAAGCCTTGCCGCAAGATATGTCCAACCGGGTTTAATTGGCCATCAACCGAGCGGCATAGTCTTGCCACATGTCGGCATCGGCAACCGCCAGCATCGGTTGATCCTTATGGGGCAGCGGTGTGTAGGGCTCACCCCCCGGCATGAAGGCAAAACGTCCGCCCGCCTCTTCGACGATCAGTTGCCCTGCTGCATGGTCCCAAGGTGTCATCACATATTGCACGTAATAGTCGATCTCACCGCGGGCAAGATCCGTATACCCCCAAGCCGAGCAACGACCCTGAATTGTCCCGGCGGAGCCTTTGACGCCATTGTCCAGAATTGGACGAAACTCTTCGTCGACGTAGATACGGCTATAATCGCCATAGGCTTCCGCAAACGGAACATTGCGCCGGGGCCGCATCGGATGCCCGTCAAACGTTGCCCCGTCTCCCTTCGAGGCAACGGCGCAGTGCCCGCTCACAGGCAGAAGGATCCAAGACTGACGCACCTCACCGCCGCGGATGAAAGCCACCATCACACCAAAGCGCTCAAGCCCCTCCACGAAATTGAGGGTCCCATCGACAGGATCCACGAGCCAGAGGTCACGATCCTCGCGCAGGATATCCACCGATGTGAGCCCTTGGCTGACCGCCTCCTCGCCCACCACTTTCGAACCAGGGACCAAAGCTTCGAGCCTGCTCGTCAGGCGAACTTCCGCCTCGCGATCAGCAATGGTGACGAGGTCATCCGGCCCCTTCTTTTCGGAGACCTCATCATCGCCCAAGGAGCGGAAACGGGGAAGGATCAACGCATCGGCGGTCTCCCGCATGATGGCTTCGACTTGATCGAGGGGCGGATAAAACGACATAGCCAATCCCTTCTTATTCTGAGTGTTGGGGGAAAGCGGGGGGGCTGAGACCGCGGAGCCCCGCTGTAGCTTCTTCAGCCGACTCAAACTGCAGCTCGCCGTTTTCAACCCAGACAAACGCTTTGTCGCGGCTGTAAAAACGCGACGCCTGCTGAAAATCACCACTGTTGATTGAGGCAATAGAGGCTCGGAAGGCCTCCTCGGCCGTGGTTTTGGGAAACGTGGTTTTTGCAAAAGCTGGCCCGGCAAGAGCCAAGCTCATCAAGACAGCCATGAGGGTTGCAATCGGACGCATGTTCAATATCTTTCGCTGTGAAGGCCATAACGAATGGGCCCACGCGCCGTGCGCGGATCAACCGTTTCACCACCTTGCCGAACAACAAGCACGCCTTCATCGGCAAGCGCCCTGCCCGCTGTTCGAATATCCGTCATGAGCGCGCGCCAATCACCCGCACCCGCAAGACGCCGTGCTGCCTCTGACGGGCAGATCGTTTTTCCCGCTGCCCGTTCATAAAGCAAAGAGAGGATCGCTTGACGCGGCGTCATACTGGGCAAGCTAAGGCTGTCACCACGCAGTGCAAGGTGCAAATCAGCTCTGGTGCTGAACGTCCCAATGGCTACCGTACAGAAAATGGAAGGAAGCCTTATGCCTTTTGATGCCCTGCGCACCCCCGACGCCTGTTTCGAGAACCTACCCGATTTTCCTTATGAACCCCGTTATATCGACGATCTTACGGGTTATGAGGGTCTGCGCATGGCCTTTATCGATGAAGGCCCCAAAGATGCGCCGGTCTTTCTTTGCCTCCATGGTGAGCCAACCTGGTCGTTTCTTTACCGCAAGATGATTCCGCCGTTCTTAGAGAGCGGCGCGCGGGTGATCGCCCCTGATCTTTTCGGCTTTGGCCGGTCGGATAAGCTCAAAAACCAAGATGGTTATTCCTACAGCTTTCACCGTGACAGCCTTTTGCGCCTGGTGGAGCAGCTTGATCTTCAGAACGTCACCCTTGTTTGCCAAGACTGGGGCGGTGTTCTGGGGCTGACCCTTCCCATGGAGCAGCCTGAGCGTTGGTCACGCCTGCTTGTCATGAACACATCCTTGCCGCTTGAACCAGAGAGCAGTGTCGTGGCAGCTGATCTGGCACGACCACCGGGTGAGCGCCAAACAGGTTTCGGTCAATGGCATGCCCTTTCACAGCAGACGGACGATATCGCGGTCGGGAAGATCGTGAACGGCGGTTCGGGCGGTCGTCTTTCAGAGGCTGAAATTGCCGCTTACGATGCGCCTTACCCGGACAAAAGCTATAAAGCTGCTGCTGTTGTCTTCCCAAGCCTTGTGCCCTTTTCACCAGATATGGATGGTTATGATATCGGACGACGCGCACTGACGTTTTGGAACGGTTTTGAAGGTCAGAGTTTCATGGCCATTGGCGCTGCTGACACCGTGATCGGGGAAGAGCCCATGCGGCGGCTTCAGGCTGAGATCAAAGGCTGCCCTGAACCCATGGTGATCGCGCAAGGCGGTCACTTTGTCCAGGAATGGGGTGACGAGATTGCCCCGGCGGCCTTGGCCAATTTTTCCTGAGGTTAGCCAGCTCTCGTGCTGCAACCTCTGCTTTTTTGCGTTGCAGCGCAGAGCGCGCTAGCTGGCCCGAAATGTTTGAGGAGAAAAGCCCGCATGTCTGAGACCGTTTCCGTGGCCGGCCTGACCATTTCTAAGCCCCTAGCTGATTTCATCGAAGGCGCCGCCACCGGTGCGGGCATGACGCCCGATGATTTCTGGCGGGTCGTCGCCGATATTTCGGACCGTTACACGGACCGCAACCAGGAACTTTTGGAGAAGAGGGACCGCTTCCAGGACAAGATCGACGCTTGGTACGCCGAGGGCGGCGATATCGGCCCGGAAGCGCAAGAGGCATTCCTCAGCGAGATTGGCTACATCGTACCCGAAGGCTCGGATTTCTCCATCGAGACCACCGGCATTGACCCGGAGATCTCAGAGATTTCCGGTCCGCAGCTTGTGGTTCCTGTGAAAAACGCGCGCTACGCCCTGAACGCGGCGAATGCGCGTTGGGGCAGCCTTTACGATGCCCTTTATGGCACCGATGTGATTTCCGAAGACGGCGGCGCCGAAAAAGGCGGCGCTTATAACCCGGCACGGGGCGCCAAGGTCATCGCTTTTGCCAAGGGCTTTCTTGATACATATTTTCCCCTTACGGAAGGCCGCCATGATCAGGTCACCTCTTACCGCATTGAGGATAGCAAGCTTGTCGCTCTCTGCGGAGACACGCTTGCGCATCTTAGAAACCCTGAGAGCTTCCGCGGTTACCAAGGTGACGAAGCAGCGCCGTCATCCATCCTTTTGAAAAACCATGGTCTGCATGCAGATCTTCAAATCGATCGCAGCCATGCCATCGGTAAGAACGATCCCTCCGGCCTTGCGGATATCGTGCTGGAAAGCGCGATCACCACGATCATGGATTGCGAAGACTCCGTCGCCGCAGTCGACGGTGAAGACAAGGCAGAAGTCTACGGAAATTATCTCGGCCTTGTGAAAGGCACCCTCACCACCAGCTTTCAAAAAGGTGATCAGGTGGTCGAGCGCGGCCTTAACCCTGACCGCACCTACAAAGCCGCAGACGGATCATCCTTGACCCTGAAGGGCCGTGTTCTGATGCTGATCCGCAATGTGGGTCATCTGATGCGCAACCCTGGCGTCAAACTGTCCAATGGCGACAGCATTTTCGAAGGCCTTCTTGATGCTTGCGTCACCGGCCTGATGGCGAAATACGACGTGGGCGGCCAACACAACTCGATCCATGGCTCGACCTATATCGTGAAGCCCAAGATGCACGGACCCGAAGAGGTCGCCTTTGCAGTGGAGGTTTTCGACGCTGTGGAAGCGGCCCTCGGCCTTCCCGCACGCACCATGAAAATCGGTATCATGGACGAGGAACGCCGCACCACGGTGAACCTTAAAGAGTGTATTCGTCAGGCTAAGGACCGTGTGATCTTCATCAACACAGGCTTCCTCGATCGCACCGGCGACGAGATTCATACCGCCATGAAAGCCGGTCCCTTCATGCGCAAGGCAGAGATCAAAGGCGCGCCCTTTATGTCCGCCTACGAAGCATGGAACGTCGACAATGGCCTCGCCGCAGGTTTCCAAGGCCGTGCCCAGATTGGTAAAGGCATGTGGGCCATGCCGGACCTGATGGCCGGAATGCTGGAGCAGAAGATCGGCCACCCCAAGGCCGGCGCCGACTGCGCATGGGTTCCCTCACCCACCGGCGCGACACTCCACGCCCTTCACTACCACGCGGTTGATGTGGACCGTGTGCAAGATCAGCTCAAAACCCGTCAGCGTGCCCCGCTTCATGACATTCTCACCGTTCCCTTAGGCAGTCCCAACACATGGAGCGCAGAAGATATCCAAGCCGAGGTCGACAACAATTGCCAAGGCATCCTTGGTTATGTCGTGCGCTGGATCGACCACGGTGTTGGCTGTTCGAAAGTGCCGGACATCAACGATGTGGGCCTGATGGAAGACCGCGCCACCTGCCGGATTAGCTCCCAACACCTCGCCAATTGGCTGGAACATGGGATCTGCACGGAGGAGCAGGTGCAAGAGAGCCTCAAGCGTATGGCTGCGAAAGTGGACGAGCAGAACGCAGGCGATCCAACCTATGAGCCTATGGTCGGACATTTCGAGACATCACTGGCCTTCCGCGCCTCCTCGGACCTCATCTTCAAAGGTGCCGTGCAGCCTTCAGGGTACACGGAGCCCATTCTCCACGCGACCCGGCTTGAGCTGAAGGCGCAAGGGTAACAACGCCACACGAGAAACGCTTGCCACGGCGAAGACCGTGGCACCCATCTCCAGACCGTCACCAATACACCATCAAGTGTTCGGCTCCACGGTCGCTGGCTTCGCCATCGCCGTGGAGAACGTCCTGGGGCTGAGAAGAGATCGCTAAAGCAGCATTGCCGCGGGATCTTCGATAAATGTTTTCAGCTTCGCCAGAAGTGCAGCCCCCACGGCGCCATCCACCACGCGGTGGTCGCAGGTGAGGGTGACCGTCATCATGGTCCGCACAACGATCTGACCCTCGCGCACCACAGCCCGCTCCTCACCGGTGCCCACCGAGAGGATCGCACCTTGGGGTTGGTTGACGATCGATGAAAAGCTCTGAATACCGAACATACCGAGGTTAGAGACCGAGAAGGTTCCGCCCTGATACTCCTCGGGTTTGAGCTTCTTGCTCCGTGCACGCCCGGCCAGGTCTTTGATCTCCGCCGAAATCTCTTTGAGGCCCTTGGTCTCAGCCTTCCAAACGATCGGTGTGATCAAGCCGCCTTCGATTGGGACAGCGACGCCAATATCGGCGTGGTGATGCTGCAAGATCGCCTCGTCCGTATAGCTAGCATTGGCTTCCGGCACAGCCATCAGGGCCTGAGCGCAAGCTTTGATGATGAAGTCGTTGACCGAAATCTTGAAGAAGCCATCCTCCCCCTTGGCAGGTGAGGCGGCATTGACCCGCTCCCGCGCGGCGAGAAGGTTCGTCAGTTCAAGATCGATATTGAGCGGGAAGTGGGGAACGTCTGTATTGAAGCTTTGATGCAAGCGTTTGGCGATGGTCTTCCGCATACCATCGTTCTTGATAGTTGTGTAGCTGTCTGCTGGGTAGAGGCGCTCGTCAATTCCCGCTACGGGTAACTGCGCGGGCGTGTTCGCGGGCGCTGAAATGCCTTGCTCTTTAGCTTTCAAAACATCGGCTTTGACAATGCGTCCATTGGGACCTGTGCCTTGGATGGCTTCCAACGGAAGATTGGCCTCACTGGCAATCCGCCGTGCCACCGGCGATGACTTGATCCGTCCGTTGGCAGATGGGCTTGCTGCTGGCTTGGCTTGGGGCGCTGGCGCAGCGGAACCATTGTTGCTCACTTCGGCAGGTTCATCAGCAGGGGCCTCCACTGTGGGCGCCGCCTCCGAGGAGAGCGACGTCTCATCGATATCGGAAGTGGTTTCACCCTCTTCGAGGATCACCGCAATCGGCGCGTTGACCTTCACCCCTTCGGTGCCCTCGCCAATCAGGATCTTACCAATCTTGCCCTCATCGATGGCCTCGACCTCCATGGTGGCTTTGTCGGTTTCGATCTCGGCGATAACGTCCCCGGAGGTCACATCGTCGCCTTCTTTCTTGAGCCAGCGCGCGAGGGTGCCCTCCTCCATGGTGGGTGAGAGAGCGGGCATCAGAATAGGGATCGGCATAGCTCAGGTGAACTCCTTCGTACGGGGCGGCGGACCGTAACGGTTCTCACCGCGGGTGCCAGGAATGAGATACAGCCAGAAGAGCTGGATCGGTAGGAAAATCAAGATCGTCGAAAAACCGCCTAGCCCATTGGCCGTGAGCTCGTCATCCGTTGCCTGCGGCGGCTGACCATCAAAGAGCTGAGCCCAGCCGCCCTCGGCAGAGACATACTCAGCAAGGAAAAAGCTGAAACCAATCAGATAAAAAGCGATGAAGATCAGGTTCCAGTGGCCACGGCGGTTCATATCATGAAGCCGCCGCCAGGGCGTCGCGATCAGCACGGGCCAAGCTAGAACCAGCCACACGAAGGTCATGAGCGGCCAAGAATTGCTCATATCGGCGATCAGCAACACAAAGCATGTGGGAAGCAGCATGCCGAGCGCGAGGCCACGGCGGCTGAGCCGTCCGCGTGTCTCAAAAAGAAATCTGAGGGCGCTTGTCGGGGTCATGCTCTGGCTCGCGCACGAGGGTTGGTGCCGAACCGGTTGCCCCTTTTTCGCCCAGGAAGGATGAGAAGAGCCACCACCTCGACCAGAACGATCAAGCCAGCAAGGGAGCCTGATGTCGGGTTGAGACCGGGAAGGTCACCCAAATCAGCCAGACTCAATCCATCGAAGAGCCCCTCCAAAGCATCGACAACGTCCTGAGGGGCACGGATCACAGCCAACGTGACCGCAGCGCCCAGCACAAAAAGATGCAGCGCACCTGGAAGACCAATGTCACGAAGACGTGCCATAGGTGCAGCCACATTGGCTGACCACAGAAGAACGACCACAATCGCGCCCACGGCAACGCTCGCGATAGGCCCCTCGATCATACGGAGACACAGGACAGCGATAATCGCCGCAATATTCGGAAACATCAGATCCCAGAGGAAAAAACGTCTCGTGGTCCTGGCGCGAGGATTGATGATCATGCCGAAATGTCTGGTGGCCATAAGCACCTCTTCAATCAGCAGAGCCACGACTGCAGTGTTCGAACAACTTACCGATAAAGCACTTTTTTCGCAGCGGCCACGACTTTGCCGGGGTTGAGAAGGCTCTCCGCCTCAAGATTGGCCGCATAGGGAAGAGGCACGTCCTCTTGGGTCACCCGCGCTGGCGGTGCATCGAGATAGTCGAAGGCTGCATCGGTCACGGCCCAACCGACTTCCGAGCCGATGCCCATTGGCGCCCAGCTTTCTTCCACGGTCACGAGGCGGTTGGTTTTCTTGACGCTTTCCACCACCGTCGCGGTGTCCATCGGACGAATAGTGCGCAGGTCGATCACCTCCGCATCGATACCTTCCGCGGCCAACTCTTCAGCGGCTTTCAGCGCCATCATCATGCCGCGTGCGTAGGAAACGATGGTCACGTCCTTGCCCGGACGCGCAATCTTCGCCTTGCCGATCGGCAGGGTATAATCATCCAAGTCCGGAACATCCATCTTCTCGCCATAGAGCATCTCATGCTCCAAAAAGACCACGGGGTTCGGGTTGCGGATGGCGGCTTTCAAAAGGCCCTTCGCATCGGATGCCGAATACGGAGCAATCACGATGAGGCCAGGCACATGGCCATACCACGGGGCATAATCTTGGCTGTGCTGGGCGGCGACGCGGCTGGCGGCAGCGTTCGGTCCACGGAAGACAATCGGACACCCCATCTGCCCGCCGGACATATACCGGGTTTTCGCAGCCGAATTGATAATGTGATCGATCGCCTGCATGGCGAAGTTGAAAGTCATGAACTCAACGATGGGTTTGAGGCCAGCAAATGCCGCACCAACGCCAAGACCTGCAAAGCCATGCTCCGTAATCGGTGTATCCACCACCCGCTCGGCGCCAAATTCTTGCAACAGCTCGCGGGTGACTTTGTAAGCGCCTTGGTATTCTGCGACCTCTTCACCCATCACAAAGACGGTGTCGTCGCGGCGCATCTCTTCGGCCATGGCATCGCGCAGGGCATCGCGCACCGTCTGCTCTTTCATTGCTGTGCCCTCTGGCACTTCTGGAGCTGCCGCAGTGACCGGTGCCGACGGTTCAGGAGAGGAAGACGCTATGGGTGCAGCCTCAGGCGTCTTTTGCGCGGCGGGCGCCGGTGTATCGAGACTGGCCACGTCGATATCCGATGTCTTTTCACCATCTTCGAGGATCACAGCGATCGGCACATTGACTTTGACGCCTTCGGTGCCCTCGGTGATCAAGATCTTGCCCAGGACGCCTTCATCGATGGCTTCGACCTCCATAGTGGCTTTATCGGTCTCGATCTCTGCCAGGATATCGCCTGAGGAGACCTGATCACCCTCTTTTTTCAACCATTTGGCGAGGGTGCCCTCTTCCATGGTGGGGGATAGGGCAGGCATTAAAACCGGGATCGTCACTGGGCGGCACTCCGAGATGGTGGTCGTCATCTTCTGCTAATGACCTCGCGGTCACGTCGCAATGGCTTTATCTTCCGTTATGCCCCACCTCTTTTAAGTGTTCGCTCCATAATACGGTCGATGAGCGGTGCAGGAAGCCAGTTTCTAAGACCGATCAAGCGGATCGCGCTTGCTGGGACGGCATAGCGGGTGCGCGGCGGTGTTTCGGTGAGGGCACGCTCCACGGCGACGGCCACGACCTTGGGATCAGGCGCCGATTTGTGGCCATTGTCATGGTGCCAGACGGCAAAGCGGCGCTGCGCTTGGGTGTAGGCGTCATGCTCATGCTTTTTGAGGCTGGCCTGCTCCTGTTCGCCAAACGCTGTGTTCACAAAGCCGGGGCGCACGAGGGAGACGTGGATCCCCATGGCTTTCACCTCGCGGCGCAGGGCATCCGTGATGCCTTCGAGCGCGTGCTTGGATGAACCATAAGCCCCCATGAAAGGCGGCACGAGCCGTCCTGTGACAGATCCTATCGTGACAATCCGGCCCCCGCCGCGCTGGCGCATTTGCGGCAGCACCGCTTGGATCATGGCAACGACGCCGAAAACATTGACCTCATACTGACGACGCCATTCAGCCAAACCAACGCCTTCAAGAGAGCCCATCACCGACACTCCAGCATTGTTGATGAGCGCTTCCACAGGGCTGATGTTCGGCAGGGCGTCTTCGATCGATTGAGGGTCCGTAACATCAAGGGTTTGAACGCGCACCTCGCCTTTTGCTTCAGCTGCTAGTGTCTCCAGCGGTTCAGCCCTGCGGCCAGCGGCGATGACCATGTGCCCCTGTTCAGCCAAATAGAGCGCACACGCACGGCCAATGCCGGTGCCAGCACCTGTGATCAGCACACGCATAAGAAACCCTTTGCTTAGAACGTCATTGCTTGGGAGGCGTCGCCAAGGGTGGTGCCGCCTTCGACCTCAAGGATGGTGCCGGTGACATAATCAGCCCCCGGCGATGCCAGCCAAAGCGCAGCGTCGGCGATATCATCGCGGTTGCCAAAGGTTTTGAGGGCCAGCGCCTCGCGATACCGCTCGCGCATCTCTTCGGTGGGCGCGAGGCGATCCATGCCTTCGGTGCCGTCAATAGGACCGGGACTGATGGCATTCACACGAATGCCTGAAACACCCCATTCCATAGCCAAACATTTGACCAGCATGTTGACCCCCGCCTTGGCGGCACAAACATGGCTTTGAAACAGCCAGGGCCGAGTGGCTTGCGGTGCGGTGATGGCGATAAAGCTCGCACCCGGACGGTTCGCCTTGTGGGCCGCGGCCCGGAAGACATTGAACGTGCCCAGAAGGTCGATGTCGATCACCGACTTGAAAGCATTGGCGGACATTTGCGCCGCGCCCGCGGGGAAGTTTCCCGCCTGCCCTGCAAGCACCATGTCCAAGGACCCGAAGCGCTCTGCCGCGGCTTGCACCGCCTCTTCCACATCGGGGTAGGACCGCGCATCGACGGCGCGGCCATCGGCCTCGGCCCCAGCCTCTTTGAGCATCGCCACCGTCGCTTCGACTTTCTCGATCGAGCGCGAGACAACGAAGACCTTCGCCCCTGCTTCCGCAAAGCGCCGGGCGATCTGCTCGTTGATGCCCGATGTGGCACCGGACATGAAACAGCTCTTCCCGCCCATGTCATAGGTTGGCTGGTGGGTCATCGCTTCCTCCTGAGATCGTTGGTTTTGCCTCGCAGCTTAAACGCGCGAAGGGGGTTTTGGCGAGGATGCAAGATGATCGATCCGCAGCAGCGATTGCACACGCGGAAAAGGAAGAGAGAGCTAAGCCAAAACCCAGGCCGCTGCCGCCTCCCCTGCCCGGCGGCCGGTGGCCAGGCAAGCGGTGAGCAAATAGCCGCCCGTGGGTGCATCCCAATCGATCATTTCACCAGCGCAGAAGGTGCCCGGCCGGGATCGCAGCATGAAGCCCGCATCCAATGCCGACCACGGAACACCGCCCGCGGTGGAGATGGCTTCATCCATGGGCGCCGTCTCTTTGACGGTGATCGGCAAAGCTTTGATGGTGCCTGCAAGGCGTGCGGGATCGTTGAAGACCTCGGCGGCCGCGAACTCTCGCAACAACGCAGCTTTAACACCGGAAAGACGCACACGTTTGCGCAAGTGATTGCTGAGGGATTGCTTGCCGCGCGGTTGCGTAAGACGCTCTTGGATTTTGTCTCGATCCGTGTCCGGTAAAAGATCGACCGCGACCTTGGCATTGCCATAACGCTGGATGCTGTCCCTTATAGCCGATGAAACTTCATAGATGCCGCCGCCTTCCATGCCGCGCGCAGTGATGGTCCATTCACCGCGAGACATTAGACGATTTTGTGGCCCATCGACCGTGAGCCGGGTGGCCTTGACCGGTGTGCCAGCAAAGTGCTCTTTGATATGATCAGACCAGGGAACAAGACAGCCGCCATTGGAAGGTTCGAAAGGGGCGAGCCCTACCCCTACAGCAGCAAAATCATCTGCCCACGCACCATCGGAGCCAAGCCTCGACCAACTGGCGCCGCCCAGGGCGAACACCGTCACGTCAGGGCTGACGCTCACCTGACCATTGGGCGCTGTGAAGCCAAGCTCTCCGTCCTCAGACCATCCCGCCCACCGGTGGCGCAGTTTGATCACAACGCCCCGCTCATCAAGGCGGCGAAGCCATGCCCGCAAAAGCGGTGAGGCTTTCATCTCTAGGGGGAACATCCTGCCGCCGGACCCTTGACGAACCGTGATCCCAAGATCCTGCATCCATGCTCTGATGGCCTCCGGCCCAAAAGCATCGACGGCCGCCACCAGGCGCGCATCGCTGCGCAGGTAGCGCTTTTGGAAAGCGGGCAGCGGCTCATCCTTGGAGATGTTGAGACCACTTTTGCCTGCCATCAAAAACTTGCGGCCAAGGCTTGGCATACCATCATAGACGGTGACAGAAACACCGCGTTCGGACAGAACCTCGGCAGCCATCAGCCCCGCAGGGCCGCCACCGATCACCGCTGCGCGCAAAACCGAGGCCTAGCGCAAACGGCTGACGAGCCGGCTCATCACTTCGATCGTGTGCACCGAAAGCTCTTGACACCGACGCGGCGACCAACCTTCTTGGGGCTTGGGATTGGTCATCGCATCCTTGAACGGCATCTCCAGGGTCATGGAGAGGCACAAGAAACGCTCAGCAATCGCATTGTTGGCAATCGACAGATTGGCTTTGCCCGCCCCATTGATAGGGTAGCCGTGCTTGTCCTGAAAGTCAGGGGTCGCCTCGATGAGCTGGTTTTTGAAGGTGGCAAGAAGCTCCGCCAGGCGCGGCTGCCAACTGGGGATGCCTTCTGAGCCGTCAATAAAATTGTTGGCAATGGCCTCATCACCATGAGCATCGAGGAAGAGATCGCATCCTGTCTCCTCCATCTTTTTCAAAACGAGCGCAACTTCGGGACTCTCCTTCATCGAAGGCTCCGCCCACGAACGGTTAAGGTCCGTTCCGGCGGCATTGGTGCGCAAATGCCCGCGCGCCACACCGTCAGGGTTCATCATCGGCACCACATAAACCACCGCCTGGCGCAACAGCTCTTGGGCCATGCTATGGTCCGCTGACACCAAGGTTTCGCAGAACCCTTCGGCAAAGTGCGAGCCCATCGCCTCGCCAGGATGCTGGCGCGCGATCACCCAAATGGTGCGCTTCAGCTCAGAGCCTTCGCCGAATTGCAGCGCATCGATGGGCCTGCCATCGAGAGATTGGCCAAGCTTGATACGGGTTGCTTTCGGATCTTTCTCCATCCGATCGAGAAACGCAGCACCCTCCTCCGCCGTGTAGGGTGCGAAATAAGCGTAATAAACCGTGCGCTTCGCCACTTCGTGCTCAATCGTCAGAACACCGTCCTCATAGCGCGTTGGTGCACGCTGCCAGGTTTTCTGATCGGTGGAATAACACGCCTGGTAACCCACCCAGCCTTGCGGGTAGGACGCTCCTGCCGCGTTTTCGATCCTGATCGTGCGCGGTCCCGGCTCCATATCCACGCGGAAATAGAACCATTGATAGAAATCAGCCTTGCCGTCTTTTTCGATCTCAAGCCGAATGTCACGGTGGTTGCTGGCGCTCACAACACGAATGTTGCCGCATTCGAAGTCTTTGGTGATCGTTATACCCATCGTC
>JBCCTG010000014.1:0-15995 GCA_039198735.1 Pseudomonadota bacterium
CCACAGAAGAAAGCCCGGCGGGCGACCATCAAGCCCGGAAACCACGGTGGACCCCGTGGTGGTGAGCCCCGACATGGCTTCGAAAAAAGCATCGGTGATGGACAAACGCCCCTCACCGATGGCGAAAGGGAGCGCTGCGGCCACCACCAGCGCAAGCCAACTCGCCGTGGTGATCAAGAAACCCTGGCGGGTGTTGAGCTGTTTGACATGGCCCCAAGAGGCCGCCGCCAAGGTTCCGCCGATCCCCATGGAGATAACGGCGGCCGCGCTGAATGCCTCAGCGCTGGCGCGTGAAGCGTCGCTACCATGGGCAAGATCGGTCAGCACCGGCAAAAGCATTGTACCGCCAAGCACGGCAACGAAAATGCCGATGACCAAAAAAACAGGGCGGAAGTCACTCATAGACCGTCCGTGTTCAGTATAAGATATGAAAAACAAAGTTCACGGATGGTCAAAGCGGCACGACACTGCGCGGGTTGACGCTGCGCCCCAAAACGCGGACTTCGAAATGAAGATGGTAACCGCTGGCGCGACCGGATTTGCCCACTCGGCCAATGCGCTGGCCACGCTTCACCTTCTTGCCCTTACGGGTGTTGTAGCCGGAAAGATGGGCATAATAGGTCTGCACACCGCCGCCATGGTCGATGATCACAAGCCGACCAAAACGTTTTCGGCGGCCCCGAAAAATCACCTTCCCGTCACGCGCGGCATAGACATCCGTCCCCCGCGGCGCGGCGAAATCGATGCCGTGATGAAAACTGCCGCCGCGAGGCCCGTAGTTTGAGCTGATCGCGGCACTCTTGATGGGCTTGGTGAAAGCTGTGTCCGGCTTGGTCGCGCAGGCAGCCATCAGCATCACGAGGGCGAACAAGGCGAGCTTTGCACATTGGGCAGTTTTCAACATCGCGACCTCCTGCAATTCTGGTTTGGCAACCTTGTATGAAAGACTATCGGGTTAGGTCTTTGTGTGCAGTGAACGGACTTCCATGATAGCGCCCGCCTGATGACCATTTTCGAACTTCTCATACTCGCGCTCATCCAGGGCATCACCGAGTTCTTGCCTGTATCATCGTCGGCTCATTTGATCCTTCCCTCGGTTCTCATCGACGGCTTCCAGGATCAAGGGGCGATGATCGACGTGGCGGCCCATGTGGGCACGCTGGCCGCGGTGGTGGTTTATTTCCGCGAGGAGGTCGGCCAATTGATGGTCGGCCTCAGGGATTTTATCCAACGCCGCCAGAGTGCCGATCGTCAGCTTTTCGAAGTCCTTGTCATCGCCACCGTGCCGATCCTGATCGCTGGTGGTGTCTTAGCGGTCACTGGCTTTGACGCGCTTCTGCGCAACCCTGCTCTGATCGGTGTGGCGAGCATTGGTTTTGGTCTTTTGCTTTTCCTGGCCGACCGTCAGCCGGAGTTTGTCACAGGCCATGTTTCTAAGCGCCGGAGCGCGCTGATCATCGGTCTGGCGCAGGTTCTGGCTTTGATCCCTGGCACGTCCCGCTCGGGCATCACCATCACGGCCAGCCGCTATCTTGGTTACACGCGACAGGATGCGGCCAAATTCTCGATGCTGCTCGCCATTCCCACGATCTCGGCCTTTGGGCTTTACGCGGGCTACGATCTCGTCTCGTCGGGGGAGGACAGTGATCTTTCTGCGGCACTGATTATCGCAGGTTTTTCTTTCGTTGCGGCGCTGGTGGCGATCAACTTGTTTCTTAAGGCCGCGCAGCGCTTTTCGTTCCTTCCCTTTGTGATCTACCGCATCATCCTCGGATTCGTTGTTCTCGGCGTTGTCATCTAACGCAGGTTGTTCAATGTCATTGTAGTGTTATATTAGCACTCAGACGCCACGCTGATGCCCATTGGGGGGCTAAGGGGCTCTGGCGGTCGTTAAGATTTTATTCATCGGCTCCAGAAATCCTTGGCACGTTCCCGTTCACACGGGAACGCGCTCAGCCGCAGTTTAAGGTTGGAGGATAAGGTCATGACGATGGGTGGATCAGAAGCGACCGACAGCCGTGTTTGCTATGTTCGCGAGGTCTTCGCGCGGGATGTGCGCGACGATATTGAGCGTGAGCTTGATGCCAAATACGCATTTGATGACGACAGCGTGCTCTATGCACTGCATGCCGATGATGGCTCCCGCATCGCTCTTATGAGCGACCGTGAGATTGCTTTTGCTGCAGCACGCCAGCACGAGATGACACCTTTTAGCGTTCACTAACTTCACAAGAGAACACGAAGATCAACGATCTTGGTACGAGCTTCAGAACAGTGATGTGTTTTGTCATTCGCAAACACATCACTGTTACGCGTTTTTTATGACGCTTTCTGCTTACGTTTGAATGCTGCAAACGCTGCCAGACCAGCTGGAAACAGAACCACGCCTGCTGGAACGGGAATAGCGGATTGCGCGATCACGCCATCAAATGACAGCAAGGCAATGGCTGAATTGTTTGGTGTCGTCACATTGCCGAATGTAAAACTAAGAACATTCGTAGCAATATTGGACCAGACTATAGAGCCTGTGTTGAAATCACCCAAGTCATCCGTTGAAACAAGTGATATTGGAGCTCCTTCACTGACCAAGTCCCCCGTCACACTGCTCGGTGCGATATTGAAATTGAACACTGTTTCATCATTACGCACACGGCCTAAGTTGATCGTGAAATCGGTAATGGACTGGCTAAAGGAGAACGTAAACACGCCCTCTTGCCCTACCAAATCTCGAACGCCTGTACCAAAACGTTGAACACGTTCCGTTTCCAGCGTCACTTCAAGACCATTATCGAGGACAACGCTATCGCCTGACGCATTCCAGAAGGTGAAATCCACGGTAGCGGCGCTTGCTTGTGTACCTGCCAAACAACCTGCTGCAATCAGTGCAGTGATGAGTTTGACGGACCTTGTGATTGTCATGACATATCTCCCCTCATGGCAATAAACTGCCTGGTCATCTCTTCCTCGTAGATGTGGAGAGTTAGACTTACAAGCCAAAGAAAAGTCTGTATAGAGATGGCATCAATACAGTTCTAACCAACTTCAAACAGTTCAATCGGTTATCGGACAGCAGCAAGCAAAAAATCTAAGCTGCCTCGGCGTTGCCTTCACAGGTGAAGGCTGAATAAGCGGCTTCCGGCGTCGTCGCGCCGCGTAAAATGTGCAGGACACCGGGTGTTTTCAGTGTCCTCGCCACCCGCGAAAGCGCTTTCAAATGGTTGGCATTGTCCAGATCCGGGGCAAGCAGCAGGAACACAAGATCCACCTTACCGCCGTCGATAGCGTCAAAGCTGACCGGCTCACAAAGGCGCAAGAAAATCCCGTGCACACCGGTCACGCTGCCGCGAGCATGGGGCAAGGCGATCCCGCCGCCCACACCGGTTGAGCCAAGCTGTTCACGATCGAGAAGCTTTTGCAGAATATCCGGCGCTGAAAGACCAAAGCGCTGGGCGCTCAACTGGCTCAGCATCTCCAGAATGGAACGCTTGCACGTGACCCGCACATCCAAGTGGATGTCCTGCGCCCCGATAATGCCGCGCAAAGATTTCGCCATGAGACCACACTCATTCACCGCGCGAGCGCGGCGTCCTTGTTAACCATCACTGCATTCGACCTGAGGGTCAGATATGCATCCTTGCCCGTGCGAAACCCGCGCCAGAGCCAGTCTTCGCCAAGGGTGGTGCCCATAAGCCCATGATCTGAAAAGGTCGAGATGGTGAAGATTAAGCTTTGGATGCGGCTTCCACCCAGCCGATATTGCCATCGTCACGGCGGTGCACCACGGACAGCGCGCCATTGCCTGCGTTGCGGAAGACGACCACCGGCGCTTCGCTCAAATCGAGCTGCATGACGGCATCCATGACGGTCATTTGCCGCAGGGAGGTGGGTGTCTCGGCAATCACCAGCGGGGCTGCGTCGGGATCCTCACCGGTTTGAAGCGGCTCGTCCTCCGCCTCGGTTTCCGCTGCGCCCTGGATAACGTAGCTGTTGGCGCTTTCAGCGGGGAACGGCGTGCGGTCTTTGGCGTGGTGATCCTTCAAACGGCGCTTGTAGCGGCGTACCCGCTTTTCAAGCTTCGCCATGGCATCGTCGAAGGCGCCATAAGCATCCTGGCCTTTGCCGTTGGCCGCGAGGAACACACCTGACGCCAGGTGCACCGTGGCTTCGGTGGTGAAATTGTTGCCGTCCTTGCCAAAATTGACCGTCGCCTCGGCGCCGCGGTCGAAATATTTGTGCACACCCGCGTTCATCGCATCACGAACGTGAATCTGGAGCGCTTCACCGAGGTCAATCCCCTTACCGGTGGTTTGAACGTCCATGGCACCTCCTTGCCGTTCATCGGCGTTTTTGTCTTGGAGGAAAGCTCTTAGCCGAGCTGATCGTTTGGTTCTACAGCGCCCGGCGGGCCGCGCGTTTCCTCTCGACGGAGGATGGAATGTCGAGGCTTTGCCTGTACTTGGCAATGGTACGGCGGGCAATCGCCACATCCACTTTGGCCAATTCTTCAACAATTTGATCGTCACTGAGCGGCAACAAAGGGTCTTCCTTGTCGATCAGCCCCTTGATCAGATGCCGGACACTTTCCGCTGAATATTCCTGCTCACCGCCCGAGGAAGGGATGGCCGCGGTGAAGAAGTATTTCATCTCCAGAACACCGCGCGGTGTGTGCATGTATTTGTTGGTGGTCACCCGGCTGACGGTGCTTTCATGCATACCGATGGCATCAGCGACGGTTTTGAGGTTGAGCGGCCGCAAATGCTTGATGCCGTAAGCGAAGAAGGCGTCTTGATAGCTGACGATGGCGCTTGAGACCTTGAGGATCGTCTTGGCCCGCTGGTCGAGGGAGCGGACCAGCCAGTTCGCATCGGCAATTTGGGTTTGCAGGAAAACCTTGCTTTCGGCGCCCTGGTTCTCTTTGGAGAGCTCCGCATAATAGCGTTCATTGGCGATCACGCGGGGCAAGGTTTCGCTGTTGAGCTCAACCTTCCAGCCCCCATCGGCGGCTTCGGCCACATAAACGTCCGGCACCACCACATGCACAGGGTCGAAGCCATAGGCGAGACCTGGCTTGGGGTGGAGGCGCTTGATGGCGGCAATGGCGAGGCGCAGCTCGGCATCGTCCATGCCCGTGAGGCGTTTCAGCTCGGGCAGTTTGTGGCTGCCGAGGAGAGGAAGATTGTCGAGGAAAGCCTGCATCTGCCCTGAAACCGGGCCTTGGTCTTCGAGCTGAATGCCAAGGCACTCACCAAGACTGCGCGCACCGACACCGGCGGGATCAAAGCCTTGAATGACGCGCAGCATCGCCTCCACGTCACCGACGGGACAGCCGAGGCGCTCCGCCACGGTTTCAAGGGAGGTGTGAAGATAACCGCTGTCTTCGATAAGATCGATGAGATAGCGCCCGATCCCAAGCTGTATGGGGTCACGGGTGGCGATCAGAAGCTGATCCTCCAGCACCTCACGCAAGGTCTTGGCCTCGGAAATATTGGCCGCGGCATCGAAATCTTCGCCGCCGCCCAGGGCGCTCGCGGTTTCCTTGATCCGCTCTTTGGGCGCAGGCGGTCCGTCATCGCTGCCGTCCACAGGACGCTCAGGAAGCGGCTCCGCTTCAGTTGCAGACACGGTTGCAGCGGCTTCGGGTTTGTCTTCCGCAGCAGCAGGTTCGTCGCCCTCCTGCCCTTCGCTAGCCTCAAGAAACGGGTTTTCCAGAAGCTTTTCCTCAACATAAGAGGCAAGCTCCAGATTGGACAATTGCAGCAGCTTGATCGCCTGCTGCAATTGCGGCGTCATGGTGAGCTGCTGGCTCTGCCGTGCCTCTAAGCGGCCGGAAATGCTCATTGGCCGAAACCCCACTGTGTCTCATGGGCGCGGGAAAAACGTCCCGCATCTCCATACCACCCATGGATCAGAGGTTACGGGCCATACGTTTCGCCTAAGTATACACGGCGCACATCATCATTATTGATGACACCATCGGGGGTGCCTTCAAAAAGAACCTCGCCTTGGTGAATAACACTGGCGCGATCAATGATGTCGAGGGTGTCGCGAACATTGTGGTCCGTGATCAGGACACCCAGCCCGCGATTTTTAAGTTGTGCTATCAACTCTTTGATATCCGCAATGGCGAGGGGATCAATACCTGCGAAAGGCTCATCGAGGAGCATAAAGTCCGGCGATGTCGCAAGGGCGCGGGCGATCTCCAGCCGTCGTCGTTCGCCCCCTGATAAGGCTGTTGCCATGGACGCGCGCACATGGGTGATGGAGAACTCTTCAAGCAGCTCTTCGACCACCTCGCGGCGCTTTTTCTTCTCAGGCCAAGCCAGCTCGGCCACGGCCTCGATATTCTCTTCCACCGTCAGCCCGCGGAAAATTGAGGCTTCTTGAGGAAGATAACCAAGGCCAAGCCGGGCGCGTTGGTACATCGGCAGATGGGTGACATCATAGCCATCGATCATGATCGATCCGCCATCGGCGGGAACGAGGCCCATGACCATGTAAAAGCATGTGGTCTTGCCCGCACCATTGGGGCCAAGAAGGCCGACCACCTCACCCCGGCAGACGCGGAAATTCACATGGTCCACCACGCGGCGGCGGCGATAGGTTTTTTGAAGGTTCTCTGCAACCAGTCCTTGGTCCTGCACGGGAACTTTGGCAGCCTGATCGGGGCGTTGGGCGATGCTGCCCTCCATCAACTGGACCCCTCCCCGGCAAAGAGGCCACGCACCCGCCCGCCAGGCTCCGTGGACATCACCATGGCGCCGGTCACGGTGTTGTAGGTCAACCTGTCCGAGGTTGCGACCTGGGGGCCTTGCAGCACCACGACATGCCCCGTGACCGTCAAATTGTTCTGGGTGGCCATGAATTTGGCATAGTCACCGGCGATCGCGTCGCCTTCCACATTGGCGTAGCGGACCCGGCCAAGAGCCTCGATCTCGTCGATTTCATTGGTCTCAGGGTTGAGTGAGATGATCATTTTGTCCGCCGTCAGAACAACACCCGGCTGGGAAACCCTGACGGCCCCTTCACCAACCCAAGTCAAACCACCATCCTTACGCTCCACCCGCTCCGCATCGATTTCAGAGGGCTTGGAGGTATCAAAACCAACACCGCCGCTGAGCTGGGCTGACGCTGTGCCCATGGCGCAAAGAACGATCAAAAGAAAACGAACGAGCGCCACCCTCGGCTACTCCTTCGCAGGTTTGCGCGGCTCAAGACGGATCTTCACATCGCCTTCGAGCACAAGCCGGTCTTCGGTCTGGTAGACCGTGGCGCGGTCGGCACGCACAGTGCCCGTGTCACCGGCACCGTGAACCTCTGCTGAGGAGGTCACGACTTGGCTGTCCAAATTGATGGCAGCCGCATCGGTTTTGAGAATGAAATGGTCCCGGTCGCCTTCTTGTTCCAGCTCCACATTGCGGGTCAGGTCCATCAAACGGTTGCGGCGGTCATAGAGACCATCTTCGGCACGGACGAGGATCGCCGCACCGGTATCACCGAGCCGCCGCGCTTCGGGATAGTCGAGGCCCACAAGATCAGGGTCATGGTTGGCCCGCACCGCAGCATTGGCAGCGACCTCGAAGGGGCGACCGCTCAAATCCTCACCGGAATAGCGGGGACGGGCCAGCTTCACCTCATCTTCTGACATATCAAAGGACGAGAATTGCATAATGAACGATCGATCCACCCGAGGCGGCGTCGCGCTGGCAGCGTAGGTGATCAAAAGACCTGCCGCGAGGGCGGGGACCGCGAGACGGAGGTTGCGCACGCGCATGGTGTGGCGGCTAACGCGCCGCGCAGCATGGCCTGAATGACGATCCTTTGGTTTGTCGTTCAGCACTGGCGTTTCCCGACTAATATGATGCCCAATTGTTTATGTGGCACGTGAAATATTGCGATAAAAGGTGTGAACGCCAAGCTTACGGTGAAAACCCGCTTAACTGTGAGCGAATATGTCCACCTGATCCCAGCCCATCAGATCCAATTGCGCCCGATAGGGAAGGAATTCAAAGCACTTACGCGCGATATCCTCACGTCCTTCACGAGCCAGGCGTTCATCCAACCATTTTTTGGCATCATGAAGATGAAGAACATCTGACGCAGCATAGGCCGATTGAGCGTTGCTGAGAGTCTCCGCCCCCCAATCCGATGATTGCTGCTGTTTCGAGACATCGACGCCCACGGATTCCTTCAGGAGGTCCTTGAGGCCATGACGGTCGGTGTAGGTGCGGGTCAGCTTCGATGCGATTTTGGTGCAGTAAATCGGCGTGGTGGTCACACCGAGCCATTTTTCGAACATCGCCACATCGAAGCGGGCAAAATGAAAAAGCTTCAGCACCGAAGGATCAGCCAGCACGGCTTTGAGCTTCGGCGCATCATAGGTCGCCCGGTCAAGCTGCACCAGGTGCGCATCGCCGTGACCGAGGCTGATTTGCACCACGCAGAGAGCATCGCGGTGGGGATTGAGGCCTAAGGTCTCACTATCGACAGCAATGGCGCCGTCCCGTGCTTCGCGCACATCGAAATCATCGGGCAGATCGCCCTTGTGAAGCGTGATCGACATCAACCCTCCTTGCCAAAGGCGGGTCACTTCCCGTTCAGACCGCTTCCGTCAAGTGGGCTTCCAGCATGGCGCGCATATTCACCCGCGCGCCAAGCCGAGTGGCGAGCAGATAGGTCCCGCCGAATTTGCGGTGCAAAAAGACCATCACCGGGTGGGGCACATGGGAAAAATCATTGTCTTTGAGCTTCATCCCCTCCTCGCGCATGCGCAAAGCGAGATCCGAACCGCCAAAATCGTAAGCCCCGTCATAGCGGATGGGTTCCATCGCCATACTGAAGAGATCGGCCAGAACATTCTCGTGCCGCGAAGCAGCACCTTCGCCGATCAGACCCATGGCCAACGCAGCTTCACGCACGGCGTCCCAATCATCATCAAGGCCAGCACGGATCAAACGGCGATAACCTTGGGTCACGGCGTCCGGCACATCCCGCGTCGCGCCAAAATCGAGAAGAACGATCCGTCCACTGCTCGCCTGATAAAAATAATTGGCGAAATTGGGATCGGTTTGCATCAGCTGAAACTCGAAAAGCTCCCGCATCACAAGATTCATGAGATGGCTCACTACCCGGTCACGCTCGGCCTGGGGTGCATCCACCAGGCTTTCGATAGGCTGGCCGCGCACAAGGGTCATGGCCAGCACCCGCTCACCGGAAAACTCTGGCACGGGTTCGGGGATCACGAAATCATCAGAGCCTTCAAGCAAGGCACGAAAACGCCCAAGATAACGGGCCTCGCGAACATAATCGGCCTCCTGATGAAGCTGCACCTTCGCCTCATCGAGAAGCGGTGTGAGATTGAGCCCCTTGGGCACCAGGCGGGACAATTTGATCAGTGCCGCGACATTATCGATATCGCTATCGATGCTTTCCTTCACACCGGGATATTGGATCTTGATGGCAAGCTCGCGGCCATCTTTGGCAAGGGCGCGGTGCACCTGACCGATGGACGCCGCCGCCATGGGCCGAACGTCGAACTGCGCGAATCTGCTGCGCCAGCCTTTGCCCCAAGCCTCGTCCAAAACACCGCGCAACTGTTTCGCCGGCATCATGTCAGCAGACGAACGAAGCCGCGCCAAGATCTCGGCAAATTCCGGCGGGATGGTCTCACCGCCATCCATGGAGATGAGCTGACCAAGCTTCATCGCCGCACCGCGCAACCGCGCCAACTGATCGGCCACTTTTCCAGCATTTTGCGGTGTCAAAAGCAGATCCTCAAGATTGAGGCTTTCTCCTCGCACCGCGCGTTTGGCACCATCCACAAGCACATTGCCAGCAATCGCCGTGGTCATGCCGCCAAATTGGGCCAGGCGGGCCATTCGGCCCGAAGGAACGGCGGTTCCGCGCGGTTCGTCAGAGCGCTCAGTCATGATTATCCTTGCCAGTTATAGCCAAAAGATAGCGATGCGCGCCGATCTTCCCAGTTGCGATCTTGTCCCAGGTCACAGCGTCGTTTGGCTGTTTTTGAGACGCAACGGCCAGTCTTGCCAAAATGTGCGCATCATGCAGGATACTGTTCGGCTATTCAGCAATCCATGCCCGAGCGTTTCATCAAGGCGCAACATTGTCTATCCAAGAAGGCTGCCGCGTATTTATGGCCCAAAGCCGTAAGGGCGCTTTGGGCAAAAGGATCCCATGAGCAAAAACAACGGTGACAAAAACCGCTGGCCGCTGGGCAAAATCCTTGCTGGCCTTATGTCGATCATCCTTGCCGCAGGCGTTGCCATCTTTGGTTTTGCGCGGCTTGATGCGCCCGAGCCGCGGGTCCAGCGCCACACCTCCTCCATCGATGAGAACACCGTGATCATTCTCGATGACGGAACCATCCTGACACTGAGTGGTGCATCGCGTGCCGTTGTTCTTTATAGTGATGATGAACGCCGGGTGGAACTGCAAAACGGCTCTGGCTATTTCGAGGTGGCGCCCCAAGAAGACAGACTGTTCGTAGCTGTTGCAGGAAACACGGCTGCGCAAGCAACAGGGGCGGTGTTTGAAGTTCGGCGCAGTGCTGACGATACCCGCGTCTCCGTTGTTGAAGGATCGGTGGTGATCACCAATCTTGCCGCAGCAGCGGACAACCCCTTAACCGTCGCGACGGTCAAAAGCGGTGAAAGGCTGCGCACGGATGTCTCCGGCAAACGCTTGGGCAAAAAAGAGGCCTTCGACCGTGAGGTGTCCATCAGTTGGCTCAATGGCCGTCTGGCCTATGACGGCGCGCGGCTTGCCGATGTGGTTGCCGATATGAACCGCTATCGGTCCGCGAAAATCAAGCTGACCGATCCATCGCTTGGTGAGCTTCGCATCACGGCATCCTTCCCGACCGATCAAACGGACGCACTTCTCGATGCCCTCAGCGCTGTCTACCCCATCACGGTGAAACAAGGGATCGGCCGCGTCTTCCTCGATCATGCCTTCGCGAACTGAAGGGTTGATTTTGTAAAATCAGTGTAGAGATAAAAAACTATAAGCCTGATGACATCAAACTCCGTCTTGTTGCGAACCGGTGGTCGGTTGCGGGTACCAGCTTTTATCGAGGCTCTCGTAACGGTTCACATAGTCGCTCAAATCGGCCAAGCGCTTCTCGTCGAGAAGGCGCACATGGCCCTTGGTCCATTCAATGAGCCCCTCCGTCCGCATGCGCATAAAAAGACGGTTGGTGTGAATAGGTGTCATACCGATGGCATCGCTGATGTCTGCTTGAGTGAGGGGCAGATCGAACGCCTCGGCGGTGCCCGGCCGGGTGATCTTCAGACGATCACGAAAATCCAGCAGCAAAAGTGCAATGCGGGCCTCACCATCCGAGCGTCCAATCGAGCGCAGCCGGTCGCAAAGAACGACATTTTCGAGCATTCCCAGAGAATAGAACAGTGCGGCAAGCCGGGGATAGTCCGTATAAATAGACATCAGAGATGTTTTGGGAAACCGGCAGATGGAGCTGTCGACGGCAGCGACGGCTGTCGACGATGGTTTGGCGAACGCAATGCTCGCCGTTCCCATCACATCGCCGGGATGAAAAATGCGCAGGATTTGCCGGCCGCCATCCTTCATCAATCGCGATGAATGCAAGAGACCGTCACGCACCACATAAAGCGCATCGGCATCACCGCTCTCCTCAGCGAAGACGACCTCGCCAGCAGCCACCGAATATTCGCCTTCCTCCAAGACGGACAACGCTTTTTGCTCGGCAGCTGTGAGGTCGAGATAATGCTTCAGTTTTGTCACGAAACAACTGTCGGCCATCACGCTTCCCTTCGATTTGGCACCTTGAGGGGTTTGTTGCCGCAAATCGCGCAGGAGCTAAAGCAACCAATCGCTCGTCGAAGCTTGCGAAGAACAGCAGCAAACTGATCTCCGTGACACGGGAACGGCTTGTTACCACCGGTGAGGTATCGGGTGATCCCACTGCACCTGTTCGAACGCGGCATTGAAGCAATCAGGGCAACCGCTCACGACCTCGTCCATCCAGAAATTCTCGAAGACCGGGCGCCACCGTCTACATACTTTGGAAAGCGGGGTTCGCACTTCTATACCGAAATGGCGGAGAAGTTGGGATCAACTTCGAACGCGGCCTCATGCAACGAAGCGGTAGGCCAGATAAAGGCAGCGGCGCCCCTGAGAGCCCGCTTGAGTTTGGAGAAGACCTGCTCAATGGGGTTGAGGTCAGGGGCTGTAGGGCGGGAGGAACAACACTTCCGCGCCCGCGGCTTCAATCGCGTTGTGGGCTGCGTCAGACTTGTGGCTCGAGAGGTTGCCCATAATGACGATATCGCCTCCGAGATGATCGTATGGCCAGACACCTCTAGTTTTCGGCCATATCAGCCCACTCGCCCCACTGAACCTATTCAGGGTGCACACAAACGCAGAGTACCGCGACATTCTTTCAAGTCGAGATCAGCGTTCAGATCGGGCTAGCGGCTGAGCTGGGGCGAAACGATCGTGACGGCAACGCCTTCGTCTTCCAGGTGACGCACGATCGCTTCGTCAGCGCCCTCGTCCGTGATGACACGACTGACGGCGCCCAGTGCCGTGACAACCATGCCGCCGCGGTCCCTCAGCTTGCGACTATCGGCAAGAACAATGAGCTCCCGTGCACGGGAGAGAAGCCGTTGTTCAGCTTGCACAAGAATAGCGTCGACCTGCTCAACCCCGAGCTCCGTCACTGCGTATGCGCCCATGAACATCTTCGTTGCCGCGTAGCCGGACGTTCCGTCCTCCTCAAAAGGACTGAGGATAATGTTCTGTTCACGGTAGACTTGGCCAGCAGGGACATGAAGACGCACCGTGCTATCGCTCAACAGCTCATCGACGATCGGCAGCGAGTTGGTGAGGACCTGAAGGTTTCTTCCGGCAAGGTAGGGACACATAAAATACGTCGTGGTCCCCGCATCGACGATGATCGTCTCACCATCGACAGTCATCTCGGCAGCGGCCTTCGCGATGGCGCGTTTCTCAGGCACAGCCACCGTAAAGTTTCGTTGGAAGGGCGTGCCATTGAGTGCTGGCGAAGCGCCTGCGGACTGGGCGCCGCCTCTGATGCGCTCGATTTCGCCGCGCTCTGCCAACTGTTGGAGGTCTCGCCGCACGGTTGCAGCCGAAGCACCGGTGCTCTCGCAGAGGGTCTCGACACTCGCGCGCGGCTGTTTCGACAGAATATCCAGGATGATGGATCGGCGCTCCGCCTGCTTGGTCATACGATCCCTCCGCCGCCGGACTTGGCCTCACCGCGAGCTTCCGCAGCGCGCTTTCTATACCCACTCGCTCGAAAGGTTGCCACTGGCTCAGCGGCCGCGCCTTTCTCGGCCCTGACCGTGGCCACGAGTGGACGCAGATCGGTGCGGAAAGCGTCCTGGAGAAGAGCCTTTGCCCCCATCACATCGCCATCGTCTTGAAGGGTCTCCAGGGCTTCGCGGTCGATGAGCAAAGCCTGCCCATAGGCGAGCTGGAGCGCCTCTGCCGAACTCATCAAACTCTCGACCGGGTCAGTGACGTTGTGAGACTGATCCATCATATAGGCCGGGCGGAAACCATCCGTATCACGCCTTTCAGCCTCGACCAGCTCGTTGAAGACCAAGAAGAGCTGGAAGGGATCGATACTGCCCGAATCGAGATCATCGTCGCCGTATTTTGAGTCGTTGAAGTGGAAGCCGCCGAGCTTTCCTGCCCGGTGAAGGCGGGCGACAATCATCTCAATGTTCGTGTTCGGTGCATGGTGACCGAGGTCGATGAGACACTTGGCCTTCGGACCAAGCGCCTGGGCTGCCATGAGGCTCGTGCCCCAGTCAGCGATCACGGTCGCGTAGAAAGCGGGCTCGAACAGTTTGTGCTCGGAGAACATTTGCCAATCGTCGGGGAGGGCCGCATAGATCGTCTCCCCCGAGGCCACGTAGCGGTCGAAACTACGGGCGAAGTCTTGCTGGCCTGGGAAATTCGCGCCGTCGGCAATCCAGATCGTCAGCGCTTTTGAGCCGAGTTTCTGTCCTATCTCAATGCAGTCGATGTTATGCTCGATCGCCTGCTGACGAACGGCAGCCTCGGCATGGGTCAAGCTTCCCAGTTTGTACGAGTGGCTTTGTCCGGGCTGGTCCTGAAAGGTGTTCGAGTTCACCGCATCGAAGGTGAGACCGAGATCCTCCGCGTCGCGCCGAAGGGCCGCGTAATCGTCCGTTTCATCCCACGGAAAATGCGGCGAGACCGTCGGACAGCATCCCGTGAGATCATTGATCACGGCGCAGTCAGCCAGCTTATCGCCAATGTGCCTGGGCTCACCCGGTCCAGGAAAGCGGGCGAAGCGCGTTCCGCCGGTGCCGACGCCCCAACTCGGTACGGCCACGGCAAAAGCCGCGAGCTTCGCTTTCAGCGACGTCACGTCCATACCGCGTCGCTCGAGTTGCCTCGTTAAAGCATGGACGTCCTCGGCGCGCTCCGAAGCGCCTTTCTCATTCTGTTCACGGATGAAGCTGCTGTCGATCGGATCCATCGTGAGACCTCCCTACCGCGGAAATGACGCGGCGTTGCCCGCATCGACGTTGAGGATGTTGCCGGTAGACTTTGACGCCTTCTCCGATGCGAAGAAGACGATGGCTTCGGCAATATCTTCAGGAAGGACCGATCGCTTGAGAAGCGAGCGGTCACGGTAGTGGGCCTCCAGTTCGTCTTCACCCAAACCATAAGCTGCCGCTCGTTCAGACCGCCAATTGCCGGACCAGATTTTCGAACCTGACAGAACGGCGTCAGGATTGACCACATTCACCCGAATGCCTCGGGGCGCTCCCTCAAGAGCGAGGCATCGAGCGAGATGCACCTCTGCTGCCTTGGCCGTGCAGTACGCTGACGCGTTGGGAGACGCCGCAAGAGCATTCTTGGACGCCACGAAGATCAATGCACCACCGGAAGCGCCAAAGGTCCGGAACGCCTCTCGTGCGGTGAGAAAATAGCCGTCGCTCAGGACAGCTTGGTTTTTCCGCCAGAGATCGAAACTCGTCTCCTCGACCGGTGCCGAGGAGGCGAGACCGGCATTGGCGACCACGACATCGACGCCGCCGAACGCGAGGCAAGCGGCTTCAAACGCGGCGACGATCGCGGTCTCCGATGTCACATCGCAAACCGTCGTCAGTATACGCTCTTGACTGGCTCCCTCGGCGAGGGTTTCTGCTGCTGCATCGAGGCTCTCGCCGTCGATGTCGCAGAGGACAACGCACGCTCCCTGCCCCAAGAAGTGCTGGGCGGTGGCGCGCCCGATGCCCCCAGCGCCGCCTGTGACCAAGGCGACTTTGCCGGTGAAAGGCGCCGGTGGGGGCATCCGTTTGAGCTTCGCCTCCTCGAGAGCCCAGTATTCAATGGCGAAAGCCTCGTTTTCAGCCAGGCCCTGATAGCGGTCGACAGCTTCCGCCCCGCGCATCACGTTGATGGCGTTGCGGTAGAACTCGCCCGCGATGCGGGCCGTTGCCTTGTCCTTGGCGAAGGTCAGCATACCGACACCGGGCACAAGGCAGACGACAGGGTTCGGGTCGCGCAATGCAGGGCTGCCTGCACTGCGGTTACGTTCATAGTATCCCTGGTAGTCATCGCGGTAATCAGAAATCAGCTTGCTGAGATAATCCGCGCCTTCGGCTTCGAATTCATCAGCATCGACGATCAACGGCTTAATTTTTGTGCGAAGAAAATGATCAGGACACGATGTTCCGAGCGCCGCCAGGCGGCTCAGATCCCGGCTTCCAACAAACTCTAGAACCGCCTCGTCGTCATTGAAGTGGCCGATCCTAGGGGTCTCCCCCATGGCGCTGCGCAGCGCCGGCATCAGGCTGGCAGCAATCGCGCGGCGACGCTCGGCGGGTAAAGAGGAGACCGCCTCCCCAGAAAACGCTTCCCGTCCTTCGAAGTGCTTATTCAGATAGAGTGCGGCCTCACCGATTGTCCTGATCGTGTTGGCGTAGGCTTCC
>JBCCTG010000015.1:0-15644 GCA_039198735.1 Pseudomonadota bacterium
CAACGCTAGTGGGAACTGAAATGCAAACAGCCGACCACCGCCGACGTAAGGACCATAGCGGCCGTCATAGACGCCGATCATCTCTTCCGTATCCGGATGCTGGCCCAACTCCCGTGTCGGTTTGGCGGCGGCGCGGCCCTTGCCCCTGGGGTTGGCGATCTTATCGGCGATCAAAGTCACCGCGCGGTTGATGCCCACCTCCCAAACGTCATCGACACTTTCAAGGCTCGCATAGGTTTTGCCGTGCTTCACATAAGGGCCAAAGCGACCAATGGCGGCCTCGATCATAGCCCCATCTTCTGGATGCGGACCAACATCGCGGGGCAGGTTGATCAGCATCAACGCTTTATCGAGATCCATGTCGTGGGGATCCCAGCCTTTGGGAATCGAGCCGCGTTTGGGCTTCTCGCCTTCCTCCTGGGCTGCGCGCTCCACATAAGGGCCAAAGCGGCCTGACTTGAGGGAAACCTCCGTTGACGTGTCCGGATCAATGCCGAGCACTTTGTCGTCGGGCGCTTCCTGTGCGTCCTTGCCCAATTGGCGGGTGTGTTTGCAGTCGGGGTAGCGCGAGCAACCGACGAAAGCGCCGTAGCGCCCCACTTTCAGCGAGAGTTGCCCTATACCGCAGGTGGGACAGAGGCGCGGGTCCGAGCCATCCTCTTTTTGCGGAAAAATATGCGGCCCAAGGGCTTCGTTGAGGGCATCGAGAACTTCCGTGATACGAAGGCCCGTCATCCCCTCGATCCGCGCGTGGAACTCCTCCCAAAACCGCGCCAGGAAAGCACGCCAATTCTCGCGGCCCCCGGAGATTTCGTCGAGGGTGTTCTCCATTTGCGCCGTGAAGTCGTACTCCACATATTTGCCGAAGAAGTTCTCCAAGAAGGCTGTCACGATCCGTCCCCGGTCTTCGGGAATGAAGCGTTTCTGATCCATACGGACGTAATTGCGGTCCTGGAGGGTCGAGATGATCGAGGCGTAGGTGGAGGGGCGGCCAATGCCGTTTTCTTCCAACGCTTTCACCAGGCTCGCCTCGGTAAAACGCGGCGGCGGCTGGGTGAAGTGCTGCTCTGGCGCGACCTTGTCGACATCCGCCGGGGTGCCCGCCGTCACTTTCGGCAGGCGGCTTTCATCCTCGTCCTCTTCGTCGTCTTTGCCTTCGGTATAGACCGCGATGAAGCCTTCGAAGGTGATGACCGAGCCGGTGGCGCGGAATGTGATCTTTTGATCCTGGCTCTGAATCTCGATGGTGGTTTGCTCAAGCTCGGCCGAGGCCATTTGGCAGGCCACGGCCCGGCGCCAGATCAAGCGATAGAGCTTGGCTTCGTCCTCTGACAGTTTCACATTGTCAGGATGTTTGGAAAAGTCCGTGGGCCGAATGCACTCATGCGCCTCTTGGGCGTTTTTCTGCTTCGACTTGTACATACGCGGACTGTTAGGCACGAAGCGGTCGCCGTAGCGGCTCTTGATTTCGTCACGGCACGCCATTACCGCTTCGGGTGCCATATCGATACCGTCGGTCCGCATATAGGTGATGAGGCCCGCTTCATAAAGCCTTTGCGCACCCTGCATGGTGCGTTTGGCGGTGAAGCCAATTTTGCGGCTCGCCTCTTGCTGCAGGGTCGAGGTGGTGAAGGGGGCGGCCGGGTTTCTCTTGGTGGGTTTGGCTTCGACCGAACCGATGGAGAAACGCGCTGCCTCGATCAGATCCTTGGCACGCTGACCATCCGCCTCCGTCGTGAGGGAGAACTTGCCGAGCTTCTCACCGTCCAAATGGGTGAGGCGGGCTTTGAACGGATCACTCTCCGCCGTAACCATGGCTTCCACGGTCCAAAATTCTTCGGCCACGAACTTTTCGATGTCGAGTTCGCGCTCACAGATGAGGCGCAAGGCCACGGACTGCACCCGGCCTGCCGAGCGGGAGCCAGGCAGCTTGCGCCAAAGAACCGGGGAGAGGGAGAATCCAACGAGATAATCAAGGGCCCGGCGTGCAAGATAAGCATCCACCAAATCCTGGTCGATGTCGCGGGGGTTGTTGATCGCTTCCTGCACGGCTTTTTTCGTCACGGCGTTGAAGGCGACACGTTGGACCGATTTGTCTTTCAGTGCCTTCTTTGCTTCGAGCACGTCGTAAAGGTGCCACGAGATCGCTTCCCCCTCACGGTCGGGGTCGGTGGCGAGAATGACCCCGTCGGCGGCCTTCACTGCATCGACGATCTCTTTCACCCGCGCTTTGGATTTGCTGTCCATATCCCAGAGCATCGCGAACGCGTTGTCAGGATCGACCGATCCATCCTTAGACGGAAGGTCTCGAATATGCCCGTAGGAGGCTAAGACTTCATAATCCTGACCCAGATACTTGCCGATCGTTTTGGCCTTGGAGGGGGACTCGACTATGACGACCTGCATTCTGGGGATGGCCTTTCAGGGCTGAAGGGAGCGTTTGTCGCGGGAAACTGGTGATCTGAACGCGTGCTGTCAACGAAGCAACGACTCATGTTACTTAAGGTTGTGATTAACCTAAACGGCATCTAATGCTAGAAACTGCAGTCAGCACGGAATTCTGATGATCAAGCGTGAGTTTCCCTCTGAAGAGGAAAGAGTTCGTAGTCTCGTGGTCCCAGCCCTTCAGCATCTTATCAAACTGGAGAGCTATTTTCGTATCAATGGGGTTGAGCGGATCAGCCATCATTTGGAAGCGGCCTTGGTTGAGGCTGAAAGTATCACCCAGGTGCCCCGCGCGCCCGCGGATGGCAACGGCGATGCTCCTTCATCAAGCGATCAGGATCAATCGCGGTGTACCTCTGGGTCGAAGCAAGAGACGCATGGCCGAGCAGCTCTTGGATAACCCTCAGGTCCGCTCCTGAGGCCAAGAGCTCCGTCGCGAAGGTGTGGCGGAGGGCGTGCGGCGTTGCGCTTTCTGGTAGGCCCAAAGCCCGCCGGAGGTTGCGCATGCGCGCTTGCGCCACAGACGGTGAGAGCCGATTGCCGCGCACACCGAAAAAGAGGGGAGATGTCGTCGATGGCACATCCGTCCAGTGGGGTTCTGCAGCGCTCAACGCCGTTTGGTAAGCGGCCAAGGCTTCACAAACTTTGGGAAGCAACGGCACATCGCGCGTCTTTTGACCCTTGCCGGTGATACGCAACGTGGGACCTGGCGAGGACCAGGAGAGCCCAAGGGCCTCGCTGATTCGCAAACCCGCCCCGTAAAGAAGCGTGAAGAGTGCTGTATCCCTGAGGGCCACCCAGCTTGGCTGGTCACCCTCTTGTCCTGCTGCCGCGATCAGGGCCTCTGCACCGAGGGCCTGCACAGGGCGCGGCAGAATGGCCCGGCGTTTGGGTGATTTGAGGGCCGATAAAGCGACCGATTGCAGGATCCCGCGCCGATCCCAATAGCGAAAAAAACTGCGCAGCGCTGAGAGCTCAAGCCGCAAGGTGGCAGGGTCGAGGCCTTCCCTGTGGCGGTCAGCGAGAAAGGCTCGGAAGTCCCTGGTTTTGAGCGCGTTGAGGCCTGAAGCCTTCGGAAGCGTACCAAGATGGCTTCGAAGGAAGCCAGCGAAACGGTCAAGCGCGGCTTCATAATTTCTGATGGTGTAAGGGCTTGCCCGACGTTCAACGCGCAAGGCGGTGAGAAATTGGTCGGTGAGGGCTTCGAAGGTCATGGTCTGGGGCACGGGTTCAGGCGTGGCCGCAACAGGATTAAGAGAGCATGAAGGCCTCCGTTAGGCCTCGGGGTCAGCCTGCTCCGCTGGCTCTCCATCGCCTTCCCAAACCCACTCTTCCGACCAATGGGCACCGCTGGCATTGATGCTCGGTGCGTCAGTTAGACCGGCTTTGGGATTGAACCCCGTGGCGCGGAGGGCGGCATTGCTGGCTTGATCGGCTGTGCGACCGAAAAAATCACCGGTCGCGGTGACGGCTTTGCCCGCACCGCAGCCGCCCAAGGCCAAACCAGCAATGATGATCACCGCAAACCGCATAAGGTGAACCTCAACACGTTTTCCCGAGAAAAGCGTGCAAGAATCCTGCTAATTTGTCACTTATTGATTTTAATATGCAGCGCAGCATAAGGCTTAAACTGCGGAAGTCTTTTGCGATTTTCCCGCTGCAAAAGATGTTTTGAAACGGCCGCTTTCGCTTAACCAGCCCAAGAAAAGAAACAGCGACGCCCCTAGCGCATAGATCCACCGCGGCGCCAAGGGCTCGCGCCGTTCGGAAAGTGTGGCGCTGGCCCGCTGCGGAACGTAGCCAAGCCAGCCGCGCCCCGATTGATCCCCCCGGCCTGCACGAACCGGACGCAGCGAGAAAGCGGCGCTGCGTTCGGTATCGATGCGTTGAAAGCCGCCTCCGGTCGCATCCAAAAGCGGTGCAAGCTTTTCTGGGGTGACCGTGACAGCCGCATATTCAGCCGACGCGTTGCGTTGACGAATCGCCGCGGTTGTCAGGAGCCGCCCATCCTCCGTGGTGGTTTCGAGCCGGATGGTGTCCGCGCCTATATCCGTGCGCTCGGCGGTGAAGAGGCCATCGCTTGCGGGTTCCAGCGTCAAAAGGTCGAGCGGTGTCTCCCCGGCCGTGGCTGTGACAGGCGCGACTGTCTCGCTCAAGCTCCGCCTACGGACCTGAAGGACGCCATCGTCGCTGAGTTCTGCGAGCAAGGCTTCTTCTTCGAGTTCCGGCTCGGCCATCAACCAGTGCACGAGCCGCCGCAGGAACTCCCGGTGCGGACCACCGCCATCGAACCCGCGTGCCCAAAGCCAAAGGTGATCGGAAAGAAGCATCGCGATTCGGCCTTCGCCCACCCTGTTCGTGACCAGGAGAGGCGCGCTTTCATCCGCCTCCAGAAGGACATCACCGCTGCGCACCTCGGCAGGGATGTTGCGCAGCCAGCGGCCCCAATCCTCTTGAGAGCCCAAGCTCGCCGTGATCGGATGACGTGTCCCTCGATCCGTCAGTTTGGGAACAAAAGGTTTGTCTTGGGCAAAGCCGCTCGGCAGGGCAGGGAGGATGTAGGACAAGTTCGGCTGGGCCGCGAGGCTGCCGCCGGTGGCCAGTTCCGGGCCAGCAGCTATCAAAACCGCACCGCCATTCTCCACGTAGCGGGCAACCTCCGCCAGCTCAAACGAGGAAATGACCCGGCGATAGGTGTACCGATCAAAAATCACCACGTTAAAATGTTCAAGTTTTTCAAGGAACAGCTCACGACTTGGAAATTCAATCAGGTTCAGCTCATCCCGCCGGGCACTGACGGCTTTGTCGCCTGGCTTCAAGATCGTAAAGTGAACGAGATCGACGGCCGGGTCAGACTTCAGGACATTGCGCCAGACCCGCTCCCCGGCATGAGGCTCACCTGAGATCAAGAGGACGCGCAGACGATCGCGAATGACGTTGATCGCTGTCGTCGCGGCATTGTTCCTGAGGGTGAGTTCTTCACCAGCGCTGGGAACGGAGACTTCGACAATCCGCTCACCAGGACGTTTCATCTCAAGGGCGAGGTCCACCTCTTGGCTTGGCAGAACCGTGATGCTTGCCCGTATCTCGCCGTCCACCCGCACGGTGGCGACAACGGGCACGTCGATCGCCTCGTCCTCGACCACAAAGCGAAAGTTGGGATCATCCCCCACCAAACCAAAACGCGGTGCCGAGACGAACGAGACGCGCCGATCCCGCTCGCTCTCTTCATCGCCGATCAACAGCCCATGCACGGGCGCTGAAAGCCCTTGCACGAGCTTGACCGTCTCACCTGTCACCTGTCCGTCGGATACGATAAAGACGGAGGAAATTTGGTCACGCTCAGCCGCCGCGAGCGCCTGGGCAAGGCCGCTCTCAAGATCCGATGACGTCCCGTCCCCAAAGCGCGCTGTGATCGTCTCCAAGCCTTGCTCGTCAAGAGCCGCTGCGAGCCCGTCTTCAGCAGCCTTGGAAAGCTTGGCGCGGTCACCGAGACGCATGCTGGCGCTCTCGTCAACCACGATGAAGGCTTGATCGGGAAGCGCTTGATAGGTTCGGTTGGTGGTTAAAGGACCCAGCAGAAAGACGATCAGCATCAAGATGGTCAAAAGACGGAAGAGAGAACCCATAGGCGTTGCGGCGGCGCGCAAAACCGTGGCGACGACCGCCAGGATACCAACGAGCATGATCAGGGAAATGGGCAGGGCGGGGGCGAGCTCAAAGGGCATCATCGTCCTCCCCCAGCGTATCCAGCATGGTTTGCACTTCGGCTTGATCGGCTTTGTAATTGCCGGTGATCGCCACCATCGCCATATTAATCCCTGAACGGAAGGCATATTCCCGCCGTGCTTCACCCCCTGGCCCTGCTGGTCTCAACGGAATGCCGTTGTCATCGAGAGCCCAGGCCGAGGACCAGTCCCGTCCTGCGATGATCAGCGAGGGGACGCCATCTTTGCGCTGATCAAGGGCGCTGTTGCTTTCAACCCAAACCTTGCCCGAAGAGTTGCGACCATGCAGCTCATCGAGTCGGTAAAACGAGAAAAGGAGAACATTGTCAGCTTGCAGCGGTTCAAGCCGCGGCGCGTTGAGGCGCGCGAGCGTTCCCTGCAAGCTTGGCTGTCCACCGGGGCGGGCCCCATCCGCTGTATCGATGATCAACATACCGCCGCTGGCCATAAAATCTTCAAGCCTTTGCAGGGCGCTATCGGATAAAGGGTCTTGGCCAGGTCGTAAGGGCCAATAGACCAGTGTGTAGACGGAGAGTTCATCGCGGTTGGGATCGATGCCTTGAGGCGCTGCGGGCTCTAGGGCTGTGCGTTGGGCGGCTTGCTTGGAGAGGCCTTGAAGGCCAGCTTTGCTGAGACGATCGAGCTGCGTGTTCCCGGTTTCGACATAGGCAAAACGAATGTGCAGCGCGGCCTCGGTCGCTTTTTGCGAAAGGGGGGGGCGCAATTGTGCGTGTGCAGTTGGAATGGTGAGAACAATAGCTGCGAGGATCACCGATGCACGCAAAGCTGCCGCTGGAATGCGCCCACCCATGAGTGTGAGAACGGCATCGACCGCAAGGAAAAGAAGCGCCAGAGTCACAAGCCATGGGCCAAAATCCTGGGTCGGACCATCCGTGAACGTGAGGACACGGCTGCCGCGCGGTAAAAGATCAGGGGTCAGTGTTATGAGCGGTGCGCTGCCATCGTAAGCGTTCACGGCGCGCGCTGATGCGCCTTCGCCATAAAGTCCGGGTGCTGGCGTCTCGCCGTCTTGGTAAGCGGGAGCCTCGGGTCCTGGCTCGGTGAGCGTGCCCAATCCTGTGAGCAGCTTGGTTGCGGGTAGCGGTGTGTCCGCTGATGGCGGTGTGCTGCTCAAATCCGTTTCGGCCAGGGCCGCAAGGCGCTGAAGCAGTTGCGCAAAAAGCCCTGAGATGGGAAAATCCGACCACGTCGGTGCTGCGCTGACGTGGATAAGAACAACGAGACCTTGGCCTTCCTGGCGCGCCGTGACGAGGGGGGTGCCATCGGCCAGAGACATCCAAACTTCGGCTGATGCACCGGGTACGGTTAAAACCTGCCGACGTATGGAGATCTCTTCGCTGAGGCGCAGATCACCGACCGGACTTTCGGTGTTGATCGTGGCCACCCTTTGAGGGTCCGCCCAGGTCAAGGCCCCGCCAAGGGCACGCTCACCGCCAAGAAGAGGCGCAGGCAGCAAGCTATCCGATCCTGACAGGTCCGTATTCAGAAGACTGGGTCCGGCGAACCGCAGGAGAATGCCGCCTTCGCTGACAAACGCGACAAGAGCTTCACGGTCGTCAGGACGCAAGGTTCCGACATCGTCAAGAACGATGAGGCCTGGTTCTTCTGCGATCAGTTCAAGGATCGATCCTTCCAAAAGCTCCGTGGTCGGTGCCAAGGCACGGGCGATATAAAAGCCGCCTTCGCGCAATGTCTCGCTTCCCGAGGCGACAAGCCCCACGAGCGTACGCCGTGCGCTGGCGCTCAAAAGCTCCGTCGCACCGGCGCTGCGCAGGCCATCCACGTCGAACCGGGCCACCTGGTTGCGCAAGGGTAAGGGGAGGCGAAAGACAGCATCGGCAGTCGCCGAACCAGGCTCAATCGAGACCGATGCCGAGGACATCGTGCGCCCATCGGCGGTCACGGCGGATACGGTGTAGGTGGCAAGGCCCTGATCATCGCCGCGCACGACGGGTACGCTCAAGGCATCGCCGCGCACCCCTGCTGCGCCTAAGGCGATGACATCAGTGGACGGAAGGACAATTTCGGCGCGGCGCAAAACCGATAAGGCGTTGCGGTCAGGCGCATCACCGCGGGTCGGCGCCGCGCCGCCCGCCACATAGGCAAGGCGTTCCGCATTGGTCAGTTCTGGAACATCCGCCAGGGCGCGCCAATCGGTCAGTCGTGCGCGGGGCTGCATGCGGTCGATCGCGGCCATGGCATCCAACGGGGCCAAGGGGCCGATCACCTCGCCGCTCGTTCCGTGCACGATGGTCACCGCGCCATCGGTTTCAGCCAGCAACCGGCGCGCGGCATCTTTCCGATCAGGCCAAGCCGCCGCCGCGTCCCATCCGTCATCCATAAGGAGGGTCAAAGGCCCGGAGGCTATCTGTGGCTCTGGCCCCAAGCGAGGACCGGCCAGCCCGATGATCAGTGCCGTAAAAGCCAGAAGCCGGATCAGCAGAATGAGAGGCGGTGTGCGGACGGGTGTGCTCTTCTGTGTCGAGAGCTTACGTAAAAAAAACATCCCGCCAAATTCTTCGCGCTTAGGTCGCGGCGGTATGGCACGCAAGAGCCAGACGAGGAGCGGCAGGGCAAGAAGGCCAGTGAGGATCAGAGGGCTGATCAAAGACATGGGGTCAGCCCTCTTTCTCGATACGCAGCGCGATCTGCATCAAAAGAGGTGTGACAGGCTCGTCCGTGGTATGAAAGAAAACAGCGTCCTGGGGCCGGATCGCTGCGGCGCGCAAAGCACCATGATGGGCTGCACGGAGATTTCGATAGGTCTCGCGCACCGCGCCCGCATTGCCGAATTGCCTTTTGAAAGCGCCGCTGGGGCTTTCAAACCGGGTGGAGCCTTCAAAAGGGAAAGCGGCTTCGGAGGGGTCTTCGACCACCACGGCGATGGCGCGGCCACGGGCGTTTCTCACTTGGGTGAACGCATCCACCATGTGCTGGGGCTCGGTATGAAAATCGCTGATGAGAAGTACGGTTGCGCCGCCTTGCGCTGGAAGGCTTCGAAGGTCGGCTTGCTGATGAAAAAGATGCTCAGCCAAGGCGGGCATTTGAGCAACGCCTGCACGGGCAGGGCCTGGTTGCCCCCAAAGGCCGACGCGCTCACCGGATCGCAAAGCCAGGATCGCGGTTGCCAGCGCGATCACTTGGCCGCGAAAACGTTTCCTTGGCCGTCCGCCTGCGGTGTAATCGAAATCATCATCACCATCACACCAAAGAAGAAGCGTTTGCGGCTGCTCCCATTCTGTTTGGCGCACCAGGAGACGCTGGTCGAGGCGGGCCGATTGGCGCCAGTCGATGGAACTCACCGGATCGCCATGGCTGTAGTCGCGGAATTGCCAAAAGGTGTCGCTGGCCCCGGCGCGCTGGCGTGGATGGCGCCCGGCGGTGACCACTGCCGCGGCATGCTCGGCCGCCGCCATCAACTCAGGCAGAAGACTTGCGGCCTGGGACGCTTGCTTTTCTAAGGTTGCGCGGCCTTGGGTCACGACAGTGCCGTCTCCACCATGCCGGCGATCAAGGTCTCCATCGATTGGCCTTCCGCGCGTGCGGCAAAGCTCAAAGCCATCCGATGGCGGAGAATGGGCGCAGCAAGGGCAACGAGGTCCTCCGTCTCCGGCGTTGGCGCGCCGCGCAGGAGCGCACGGGCACGCAAAGCGAGGCTAAAGGCTTGGCTGGCCCGCGGGCCAGGACCCCAGCGCAAATGCTCCGCAAACCGCCCACCGGGCCGCGCTGCACGGACCAAGAGGAGGACAGTGTCGATCAACGTATCGGGCACGGGCATCTCGCGAAGGAATTTCTGCGCTTTCAAGAGATCATCCGTGCTCATCACTTGGTCGGGCTCATCTGATGCCGCGAAGGTCGTGGCACGGAGCATCTCGCGCTCTGCCTCAAGGCTTGGCTGGTCGACATTGATCTGAAGCAAGAAGCGGTCGAGCTGTGCCTCGGGCAGGGGATAGGTGCCTTCCTGCTCGATCGGGTTCTGGGTGGCGAGCACATGGAAGGGTGCTTTTAGGGGGCGCACCTCACCGGCAATCGTCACCTGCCGTTCTTGCATGGCTTCAAGGAGCGCGCTTTGCGTTCGCGGGCTGGCGCGGTTGATTTCATCGGCCATCAAGAGCTGGCAAAAGACCGGGCCTTCGATGAACCGAAAGCTGCGTTTGCCGCTCGGGTCCTCGTCAAGAACCTCCGATCCCAGAATATCCGAAGGCATCAGATCCGGCGTGAACTGAACACGCTTCGCGCTGAGGCCCAGCACGACACCCGCCGCATGAACGAGCCGCGTTTTGGCAAGACCTGGCGTGCCGACAAGAAGTCCGTGGCCGCCGCAAAGAAGCGTGATCAACACCTCTTCGATGACCCGTTCTTGCCCGAACACCACCTGACCCAGGGCCTCTTTGGCTTTGTCGAGCCGCAGGCTTATCGCTTCGAATTGGGCGAGCATCTCTTGGTCGTTCGCGGTCATCGGGAAACTCTCATTCTTGGCTATCGCAGGTCTTAATGCCCCTGGGCTATGATGGGTTGAAGACCTGAGCAAATGGCGAATTGGCAATTGGTCGATGCGACCCCATAGAAATTCGCTTTGCATTGATTATTTATCGATAAACAGCGTAGGATTTCTTCATGCCGCAAAGGCGGCCCTTACTGCTATGTCGAGGAGCCCATCTTGAACACGCAATTTGGCGAGACTGAACGCTCGCGTCTGACTGTTTGGTCGTTTTTCCGCGGCTTTGCCAAGGTTGTCATCGGGGGAGCGCTGCTTCTCCAAGCCGTCCTTTTCCTCATTGTTTTTGCTGTCATCTTATCGGTTTTGGGCGGTGTGACAGCCCAGCTCCAAGGCAAAAACGATAATGGTCCGTCTTTGAGAGTGGAGGATGGCTCCGCACTGATTTTCAATCCGGAGGGCGTTCTCTCGGAGCTGGAACCGGATATCGACCCTGTGCAGCAGGCACTCCAAGATGCCCTTGGCGGCGGCAGCCCAGGCCAGGTCAGTGTCCATAAGCTCGTGCGTACGTTGGAAGCCGCGGCGGAAGACGAGCGTATCACTACGCTCATTCTTGATCTTGGAGATCTCATCATTCCATCGGCTTACACATCGAAAGCGCACATTCTCGCCGATGCTGTCGAGGCCTTCCGTGAAACCGGAAAACGTGTCGTGGCTGTGGGCGATAACTATGGGCAGCTTCAGTATCTTGTGGCGTCCGAGGCCGACACGGTTTTGATGCATGAATATGGTCTTCTCATCATGTCGGGCTATGGCCGTTACCGCACCTATTACTCATCGCTGCTCGAAAACCTCGATGTGACCAAGAACATCTTCCGTGTTGGCACGTATAAGTCAGCTCTGGAGCCTATCTTGCGAGATGATATGTCCCCCGAGGCTGAACAAGCGAATATCGCTTATCTTTCCGTGCTTTGGGATTCCTACACAGCGCGGGTCGATGAAAACCGTGGGCTCGGCAACGGCACGACGGCGCAATTCGCTAACCAGCTTCCCGAAGCTTTGCGTGCGGCTGGCGGTGACTATGCTCTGGCCGCTGCCGAAGGCGGCTATATTGACCAGCTCGCTGATCGCGCCACCCAACGCGCATTCCTTGTGGATCTCGTGGGCGAGGATGACGAAGGCGAGCTCAACGCCGTTGGCCTGAAGACCTACCAAATCGGTGTCGGCCAACAGGACGATCGTCCCAGCATTGCCAATGTTGCCATCGTTCCCGTGGTCGGCCCCATCGTCATGGGCGACCAAGAGCCAGGCGTGGCGTCCGGTGACTTTGTGGCCAGCCAGCTTCGCGATGCTCTCGAGGATGAAAATGTCGCCGCTGTGGTGCTCCGGGTTGATAGCCCTGGCGGCAGTGTTTTCGCATCGGAGCTGATCCGCGATGGCGTCATGGCGCTTCAGGCAGCTGGCAAGCCCGTGGTGGCTTCGATGAGCTCCATGGCAGCTTCGGGCGGCTATTGGGTCTCCGCGCCGGCTGACCGCATTTTTGCCCAGCCCACCACGATCACGGGGTCCATTGGCATTTTTGCTTACGTTCCAACATTTGAGAACCTCGCTGCTCGCTTTGGCGTTTATACAGACGGCGTCGGCACCACCCCTGTCGCAGGGATCAATGCGTTCCCCATCGCAGCACTTCCCGAACAGGTCACCGATATGGCCCAAGTGGCGATCGAGGATGGCTATGAGGATTTCCTCAGCGTCGTTGCCGAGGGGCGTGACCTTAGCATGGATCGTGTCAACGAGATCGGCCAAGGTCGGGTCTGGATTGGCCAAACCGCACGCTCGATCGCGCTGGTTGATGAGTTCGGTGGTCTTCGCGATGCTGCCGATGCCGCGGCGGCCCTTGCGGAGCTTGAGGATTACGACCTGCTGGGTGTGGAGAAGCCGAAGAGCCAGTTCGAGCTTTTCCTGGAAAACCTTGCAGGTTCAAACGCTGGTCAAGCTGTGCTGCCTCACGATGTCTTGGGTCGCCAGAAGTTTGACCGCTCGACCTTGGGTCAGGCCCTCAAGCATGTGGAAAAAGACATCGCGACCCAGGCCAGCCTCGACGACCCGGCGGGTATGTATATCCGCTGCCTGGTTTGCGAAGATCTTTAAGCTCATCGCAGGCACTTATCACCAGCACGCCCGGCCTTGCTTGACCCAAGCGCCGGGCGCTTCCACTTTCTCTACGTGACAGATCTCAACAGGCTCGCGGCGGTATTGAGTGACGCAGGGGGCGATGCCCCGCTGCCCGTGGAAACATGGCATCCTGATCACTGCGGAAGCATGGACCTCACCATCAAAGCCGACGGCACCTGGTGGCACGAAGGCACGATGATGACCCGCGCCAAGCTCGTGCGTCTTTTCTCCCGCGTTCTTCGCCGCGACCATGACGGCTATGTCTTGGTCACACCAGCGGAAAAGATTGCGATCACCGTCGAAGACGTGCCCTTCCTCGCAGTGGATTATGACGCCACGGAGGACGGTCTTCTCTTTCGCACCAATGTCGGTGACCGGGTTCTTCTGTCCCAGGAACATCCCATGGAGCTGCGCCAAAGCGAAGCTCTCGGACAGTTGGCGCCCTATATTCATGTGCGCGGAAAACTCCATGCCCGGCTGGCTCGCTCGGTTTATTACCGACTTGTGGAAGAGGCGGGCACGGATGAAAGCGACGATGCCCTCGTGATCGAAAGTGCAGGCGCAGTTTTTCGCTTTCCCATCACAACGGGCGCCTAGATGAGCGCTTGGCAAGACATGATCCGTCGCGGTTTGAAATCACCCGATGCGACGCGTCCCCGGCATCTTTTCAAGGAGCTGAACCCCGCTCTTGATCATGCGCCGATTTTGAAATCACCACCGACCCAACCGCGGCCAGCTTCGGTTTTGATCGGTGTGCGTGACAGTGACGACCCAACGGTGATCTTAACCCTCCGCTCACCGACCATGCCATCCCATGCCGGGCAGATCAGCTTGCCGGGCGGCACACCCAAAAAGCAAGACAAGGGCGAGGTGGGCACCGCTCTTCGCGAGACCAAAGAGGAGGTGGGTATTCATCCTGACCAAATCAACGTGCTCGGACAATTGGGTCCGCATTTTGGTGGTCTTGGTTATGTTGTGACACCGGTGGTCGGTCTTGTCGATCCAGACGCCACTGTCCATGCGTGTCCACGTGAAGTCTCGGAAGCCTTTGAAGTTCCCCTTACGGCACTTCTTGACCGTGACAATCATATTGTCGAGCAGCGGACGTTCAACGATGTTCCTTACGATATGTTCGCTGTCCCGCTTTTTGATACCGGCGGGACGAAGAGAAACATCTGGGGACTGACGGCAGGAATCTTGCGAACCTTTGCCGATGTCTATCGTCATGACAAAGACGCCTGATTTCACATGGTTGGAGGAACCGCGCCTTCAAGCTATTATCTCAGCACTCAAAACATCAGGAGACGCACGGTTTGTGGGCGGGTGCGTGCGCGATGGTCTCCTCGGTCAGACACCCTTTAACAATGATGCCATTGATATCGATATCGCTGTCACGCTGACCCCGGATGATATGAAGCGCGTGTTTGATGAGGCAGGGATCCGCTGGATTGCCACAGGTGAAGAGCATGGCACACTAACGGCTGTGCACCAGGGGCTCGTGGTCGAGTGCACGACTTTGCGCGCCGATATCGACACTGATGGTCGCCGCGCCAAGGTGCGTTTCACCGAAGATTGGGACCAAGATTGGCGCCGTCGTGATTTCACGATCAATGCGCTTTATGCGGATCAATCAGGAACAATCTATGATCCAGCAGGCGGGCAAGCCGATCTTGCCCAAGGCCGTGTGCGCTTCATCGGGGATGCTGCTACGCGCATTCGCGAAGATGCTTTGCGCATCTTACGATTTTTCCGTTTCTCCGCACGCTTTGCCAAGACGTTTGATCAAACTGCACTCCATGCTATTCATTCCTGTCAGGATCTTATGGACGGTCTTTCACGGGAGCGTGTCTGGTTGGAATTGTCGCGAACCTTTTCCGCCCCGCGTGCTCCTGAGGCTTTCGAACTGGCCAAAGACCTTGGCGTGCTTGAACGAATTGTTGAAGGTGAGGCGCAAACGGATGATTTTGCGCGCCTGCCTGACAGCGCGCGCCTGAACTCAGCACTCAGTGTCGCATCCCTCTGGCCGCGAAGGTCGCCAGAGATGCTGCGCAGGGCTTTTAAACCGTCGGCAGATTTTCTTGAGACGTATGCCAACATTGAAAAAGCTGCCGTGAAACTTGCGCAAGGAACCTCGGCCATCCGGCTTCTCTATGATTTTGGCCGCACCATCAGTCTGATGGCTGCTGATCTTCAGGATGCCCGAGGTCAGAAGATCAGCGATGCTCAGCGTCAAGATCTTGCGACCTTATCAATCCCGAAGCTTCCGATCTCCGGCAAAAATCTTATAAGCCGGGGTGTTCAGCCAGGGCCAAACTTGGGCGAACTGATGACTCGATTTGAAGAGCGCTGGCTCGATGCTGGCGCGCCTTCGGAACCGTCCGTGGTCGATGCGCTTTTATCAGACGTCTTAAGCGGCCAAACGGCGCGCTGATTCAAGATCCAAACTGAAAAGCTGGCTCACGCCGCGTTCCATCATCGTCACTCCAAACAAACGATCAACCCGTGACATGGTCAGAGGGTGGTGGGTGACCACGAGAAAGCGCGTCGCGCTCGATGAAGCCATCAGTGCAAGGAGATTACAGAATCGTTCGACATTGGCATCATCCAGCGGTGCATCCACCTCGTCCAAAACGCAGATTGGTGCAGGATTGGTACGGAAAGCGGCAAAGATCAATGCGGTTGCCGTCAGGGCTTGCTCGCCCCCTGACATAAGGCTGAGGGATTGCAGCTTTTTACCGGGAGGACAGGCAAAAATCTCAAGTCCCGCCGCCAACGGATCATCACTGTCCACAAACCGGAGCTGCGCTTCACCACCGCCAAAGAGGCTGGTGAACAAC
>JBCCTG010000016.1:0-15389 GCA_039198735.1 Pseudomonadota bacterium
ACACTTTTCTCAGCATTAGGTCGTTACGAAGTTAACGATTACGTCGAAGCTTATATGGAAACGACGTATGCAAATAATAAAATCAATCAGCAATTGGCTTTTGATGCGAACGATATTCCCGACAACCCGGCATCGTTGTTTGTACCTATCACAGGTAACCCGCTGATTACTAACCCTAATCTGATCACATTCCTTGATAATAATTTTGATGACGGTATGGGTGCGGACGCAGCGAATGATGACATTGCCACCATTCCTGATCTCCGTCGCCGGATGGTTGAAGTTGGTCCTCGTTTTACAAGCTTTGAGTCCGACGCTTTCCGTGTCCTAACGGGTCTTCGTGGTGAAGTGCCTGTCGAGTTTGGTTCGGGTTGGAATTACGATATTTATTATAGTTTCGCGCGCACCAACCGTTCGGAAACGCTTCGCGGTTTCACATCGGATGCTCGCATCCAACAGGCTGTTGACGTCGTTACGGGTGCTGGCGGCGAGGCGGAGTGCCGTAACACCACGGGCGGATGTGTACCTATCACTCTGTTCGGTCCGGGCAGCATTGATCCTGATGCTATCGGTTTCATCTCACCCACTGCTGCGGTGGTTCGTGAGACGGAACAACAAATCTTCAATGCTAGCCTCAGCGGCAATGCGTTTGAGTTGCCTGCAGGTTCGGTTGGTGTTGCACTTGGCTATGAGTATCGCGACGAATCAGCCCGCGATGTTCCTGATCAATTCGTAGTTTCTGGAGAACTTGGCCCGGGCAACAACGAAGACCCTGTCGAAGGTCAGTTTGACGTCCACGAGGTTTTTGGTGAGATTCTTATTCCGGTTCTTGCTGATGCTCCGTTTGCAGAGAGCCTGGAAGTCGAAGGTGCTGTTCGTTATGCTGACTATTCATCAGTTGGCTCTGCAACAGCATTTAAGGTTGGTGGTTCATGGACTCCAGTTTCAGGTTTCAAAATCCGCGGCATCTATCAAGAAGCTGTGCGTGCACCGAATATCTTTGAGCTCTTTGGTCAAGCGACGGGGGCTGCCACGGTGACGGATGGTTGTGCAAGTGCACAAACGGCTTCGAACCCAACTGCTCAGGCATTCTGCGGCGTGCTAGGTGTTCCCAATCCAGCAACTTTCGTGCCTGATTCCCAAGCAACCACTCAGGAAACAGGTGCAATCCTTGGTGGATCGTCACTTAAACCTGAAAGTGCCGAAACGTGGACGGTCGGTTTTGTCTGGCAGCCTCAGATCATTGACGGTTTGTCGATCACTGCTGACTATTACAGCATCTTCTTGGATGATGCTGTCGACACACTTGGCCCAACAGTTCGCGTCAATCAGTGTATCGCAAGCAATGATGTGAACAGCGCAGCATGCCAGCTTGTGATCCGTGCACCCAATGGTGACATCGCCTTTGTTCAGGATAACTTTCTCAACACCGGTTCAGAAACTCGTAAGGGTATTGACTGGCAGATCGATTATTCTCGCGATCTCGATATCTTGAATATTCCTGGTAAGGTGCGTTTCTTCCACACTGGTAACTATACGTTTACAAATGAGTTCGTTCCTGCTGATGGTGAAGATGCCATTGATTGTAATGGTGTTTTCTCCGGTGACTGCACCGGCCTTGGTGATTTCAACCAGCCGAAATGGCGTTTGACCAACAACATCACTTATGAAACTGGCCCATTGCAAGTGCGTGCTCAATATCGTGTGATCGGTAACCTTGAAAACGGTGCTGCTGACACCATCAATGATCTGGTCTTCGATGAGACTGGTATTGAAGGATATGTCGATCTTACGGCCAGTTATGATGTGAACGACAATCTCAACATCTATGCCGGTGTTGAGAACCTCGCTGACACCAGCCCACCCCTCATGGGTTCAGGTTTCACAGGACGCAATGGTGGTTCCGATGCCGGTACTGACCCGTCTTTGTACGATGTTCTTGGTCGTCGCTTCTTCATTGGTGCGGTTCTTGAGTTCTAATTCACCTCAAGCATGAATAATAAAAAAGGCGGACTTCGGTCCGCCTTTTTTATAAGTTTTTCTGGACAAGCAGCGTCACAATATTTGTGTTAATCCACAAGCGAAGATCTTATGAACCAAGCATCGTTTCAACGGCTTGGCTGAGCACTTCTGGTTGGTAACCTTCGATCAAACGAAAATCTGACCCGTCAGCCTTCGAAACAATAAAAGCCGGTGTACCAGTGATACCGATTTGACGCGCAATTTCGACTGAACGATTCAAGCGTTTCTCAATAGTGTCCGCATTGTCTTTTTTAGCCTTATTTATTTCACCTGGAGAAACACCTGCTTTACTGATGATCCCATTGAGGCGCTGTTCATCAATGATACCGCTCGTTTGCATAAATTGGCGGTGTACAGATTTATAAGTTTCATTGGAAATCTGACCAGCTGCGAGGGCTATGATAGCTGCATCACGAGATTCCTCGCGTAAAATAGGCAGCTCTTGAAAAACAATGCGTACAGATTGGTTATCACTAGCTAGCGACAGCACATCGTCGACTGCGCGTTTGCAGAAGCCACAATGATAGTCGAAAAATTCGATCACAATGACATCGGCATCTTCAGCACGCGCACCGATGGCATGACCTGATTGTGCTGACTTAAGTTCCGTGAAAACGTTAGCAATGGCTTCACGGGTTGCAACACCTGCTTCGCTCTCCATTTTCTGGCGGTAAGCTTCGACAGCTTCGAGGATAAATTCCGGGTTGCGCATCAAGGCTTCTTGCAAGCGCTTGTCGAATTCGGCGTCCGTCAGGGCACTGTCTTGTGCTTGGCTTTCTCCGGGGGCGGATGCGCCGCAGGCTGCGAGGAGAAAGGATGATGCAAGAAAAGCAGAACGAAAAGACATGAAAAGGATCCCAGCGAATGGTGGTTATGTTCAGCGGCGGCCATTGCGAAGCGCCTTGCGGGCGTCTTCTTCCGTGGCAACGATGATGTCGAGGGCTTGTTGATATTCCGGCGTGCCCGCTTGCAAATCGTTGCGCGCGCGCGTTGCAAATCTATGGGCGTTCAGCGCATTGCCGCCATAGAAATAGGCTTCCGCCTGGGACAGCGCCGCAAGGGCATTGTGGCCTTGGAAAGAGTACGCCCGCGCAAGCTCAGTCCAGGCAAAAGAGTTGCCGGGTTCCATCCGCAAGGCCTGACCCAAAAGCACGGCGGCCTCGTCAACGCCTGAAGTGTCTTCGGTGGCCAGCAAAGCGCGTGCAAGATTGACTTTGAGAAGAGCATGCTGCGGCGCAAGTTTAATGGAGGTGCGATGGGGCGGGACGGCCTCGGCCACGAAACCATGTTCGAAAAGCATTTGCCCTTTCAGCTCATGAAAGTACGGATTGTCAGGGTGCTTTGCAATCAACCGATCAATCTCGCGGCTTGCGGCCTCAAGATCCGATGCACGGTAATAGGCGACGGCCCGTGCATAACGGGCGGGGTCCGATTGGTTCGTGAGCGGATACTGCCGGTGGGTCACCCGCGGATCATTCATGAAGCCGTGGATCTTCGCCTGGACCATGCGCAGCTTATAGATCTCGTCGTCCGTCTCAGGATCTTCCCAAAAGGGTGATTTCTCGGCCCGTTGCCGCAGGGCGTTGGAACGCTGTAGCGCGAGAGGGTGGGTGAGAAGGTAGGGGGGCGGACGATTGCCCGAGATGAGCTGCTCGTTCGAAAGCTTGTCGAAAAACTCAAGCAGACCTCTGCTCGAATGACCAACGCTATCAAGATACGTGACGGCGGCCTGGTCGGCGGCCGATTCCTGACCGCGGCTGTAAGCAAGAAAATTGCCCTGGGCCACCTGCTGGCCAAGACCCAAGGCACCGAAACCTGCCGCAGGCGGAGCACCCGCGGCGAGCAGCGCAGCACCCAAAACAAGGCTGAGCATGGCCGGGCGGGAGGCACGCGCGATGGCATCAGCGGTGCGGGCCGAGTGGCCACCGGCGATATGGCCGGTTTCGTGAGCGATCACGCCCTCCACCTGATTGGGGGTGTCCGCCAAGGTGATGAGGCCTGTGTGGATCAACATGTTCAGGCCACCCGCGGCCGCGTTGGGCGTGGGATCGCCGATGAGGTAGATATTGACGGTTTCGGGTTGAAGGCCAGCCGCCTCGTAAAGCGGATGCGACATGTCCTCGATCCAGTTCTCGATTTCCGCGTCGCGCAGCAAGACTTGGGCAGCGGCGGGGCCGCACCAGATGGGGAACATCGCCGCTAGACAAAAAGCGATCACAAAACGGCGCATTGGGCTCATCAACAAAATCCTCACTAGCCCTAGAGCCGTTTAAAGCTGATGCGCTTCAGTTTCTCGGTTTTAAACGGCTCTAAGTCTTTATTTTGGCGTCTTGCAGACGCGAAACCGGCGATCCACTTTCGCTGTTAGAGCTGTTTCAGTGATCTCCGAGCCACTGAAACAGCTCTAGATTCTTTGACTGTCGCGTTTTCGAACCGCCAAAACCGGCTCCACTTTGGCTGAAAACGCTCTAGACACTCTAAGATAATGCCTGCCACGCGTTCTGTCTCGTGCGTGCTGCGTTATATTCACGTGAGATCAAGGAACAATTTGCTGGTCGAGCGCTTCGCTCGTCCTTTGCAGGTTCGGGACGTGTTGCATCGCAACAAGCCAAAGAGCCGATCGCGAGGGCACGATCGGCTTTTAAAGCTTCAGGTCTTCTGAAAAGCCCGTTGCCACCAGCCGCTGCGCCGCGGTTTGGCCTCTTGAGCCGCCGCTGGCGCTGATGGCATCACAGGTTCTGGCGCGGGAGCCGGTTCATTGAGGGTTTCTTCAGTCACCGCGCCCTTGTCATTGTTAGGTGCGTTCTTCTCCATCACAGCGGTGAGGGCAGAGGGCTCATTGTCAGCAGATGCGTTTGCACCATTGGTGAGAGGGGCTTCGTCGGCACCGTTGTCGTGCTCGACTGAAGCCGCGATCTCTTGGGTTTCGCTGTCTTGACCTTCAGCGGGTTCAGCCTGGTTTTCAGGTTCTTGGTCCGAGGTGCCGTCGGCGGCTTCACCTTGCGCCTCTGCGTTCGTATCCTTGTCTTGGCCGGAACGGCGGTTGCGGCGGCCACCCCGACGGCCGCGGCGACGCTTGCGGCGTGGTTCACCATCATCGTCGGTGTCGTCCGAGGCTTGGCTCTCTTGCTCATCATCACTTTCGCCAGAGGTGGCATACGAGGCCTCGTCCTCCGTCGAACGGGCTTCGACCTCCGCCTCGTCCTGGCGATCCTCACCACCACGGCGACGACGCCTGCGGCGGCGACGCTTCGGTTTATCCTCCGAGCCTTGTGTCTCATTGTCCGAGGAGGAGGAAGATGCCTGGTCGGCTTCATCAGCTTCAAGCTCAGGCGCATCGAGATCCGTGAGCGGACCATCGTCGCCGACCGTGTCACGAAGGGTCACGACCTCGGAAGGTGAACCTGATCCTGATACGTCATATTGCTCACCGAATCGTGAGCTGTCGGCCAAAATGTTGGTTTTGACCCCGTAGGTAGCCTCCATCCGTTCAAGCCAAGCCCGCTTGGTATTCAGAATGTAGAGAGCAACATCCGTGGACGTTTTGACGGTGACAAGACCGCTCTTGCCTTGCGCAGCGACACCTTCGGACGCACGCAGAATACGCAAGGCCGCCATTTCATGGCTTCGCACATGGCCTGCGCCTTCACAGACGGGGCAGACCTGGGTGGTACCATCGACAATGCCAGAGCGGCGACGCTGGCGCGAAAGCTCCATCAATCCGAACCCGGAGATGTTGCCAATCTGGGTGCGCGCCCGGTCGTGCTTCATCGCTTCTTTGAGCTTTTTCTCCACGGTCCGGTTGTTGCGGTTCTCTTCCATGTCGATGAAATCGATCACGACAAGACCAGCCAAGTCGCGCAGGCGGCACTGGCGCGCCACCTCCACAGCGGCTTCGGAGTTCGTCTTCAGCGCGGTGGCTTCGACGTTTCGCTCTTTCGTCGCCTTGCCAGAGTTGACGTCGATCGAGACAAGAGCTTCCGTCTGCTGAATAACCAGGTAACCGCCCGACTTAAGCTGCACCACGGGCTTGTACATGTCGTCGAGCTGCTGCTCGACTTTCTGCTTCAGGAAGATCGGGATTTCGCCTTTGTACCGTTGCACAGCCTTAGCGTGCGAAGGCATCAACATTTTCATGAAGTCTTTGGCTTCGCGGTAACCCTCTTCACCCTGAACAAGGATTTCGTTCGTATCCTTATCGTAAAGGTCGCGAATGGCTCGTTTGATGAGACTCGCCTCTTCGTAGATCAGTTGCGGCGCCACGCTTTCCATCGTCTTTTCACGGATGGTTTCCCACAGGCGCGCAAGATAATCATAGTCGCGTTTGATCTCGATCTTGGTCCGCTTGGCGCCAGCGGTGCGGATGATCAGCCCCATATTGGAGGCGATATCGAGGTCGGCCATCGCTTTTTTAAGGCGCCTGCGGTCCGATTGCGACGTGATCTTTCGGCTGATACCGCCGCCGCGGGCGGTGTTCGGCATCAAAACGCCGTAACGGCCAGCCAGCGAAAGATAAGTCGTCAGGGCTGCGCCTTTGTTGCCGCGTTCTTCTTTGACCACCTGCACCAGCATGATCTGGCGACGCTTGATCACCTCTTGGATTTTGTAGGCCCGGAGGAGGCGGTTGCGCTCGCGCTTTGCGTTCTCATACTCCGCACGAAGAGCGGTGAGCTCTTCGTCTTCGGGATTGGTCTTTTGTGCATTGCCCCGTTCATCGGTTGCGTTGCCATCTTCGTCTTCGACATGGCTTTCGTCGCGATCGGATGCGCTATCACCGGCCATGCCAGCATCTTGGTCTTCGCTCACCTCTTCCGGTGCCGTGTCCGATGCAGCCTGAGCGGAAGGTTCCTGCACTGACGGATCATCACCAGCGCTCTCGTCGTCAGCATCACGACGTTGGCTGCCTTCGTGACCAGTGGGCGCATCAGCCTCGCTGGTAGCACTTTCCGAATCCAAAAGAACGTCATCGCTGACGACTTTCTCGTCGTCCTCATGGTCAAGGCCGATGGTGCCTTTCGGCTCGTCATCGTGAGCGTCTGAATCGTCACTGGCCTCGGTATCGGCTTGGACTGCGTCTTGATCACCGCCATCGGTCAGACTTTCAGGAGACGAGACAGGGCCTTGGCCCAACGTCTCGATCAGGCCCTGGGCAGCTTCTTGATCGGAGCGCACATCATCGCTGTCATCCTCAGCGGCCGTGTCGTCCTGATGCTCGGAAGATGCTGCAACATCAGCGTCCTCGCCATCGTCATCACGCACGCTCGACTGCCTTAAGCCGACCTCGTCATCCACATCGACATCGTCGTCGCTGTCTTGGTCACGTTCAGCCAGTTTCTTGGCGAGTTCGACTTCGAGCGCTTCGGCTTTGCGCAGGACTTCGCGGTCCGCCACCGGGATTTGGTAATAATCCGGGTGGATCTCACCAAAGGCGAGAAAGCCGTGACGGTTGCCGCCATATTCAACGAACGCCGCTTGAAGGCTAGGCTCAACGCGCGTGACACGCGCTAAATAAATGTTTCCGCGTAAGGGCTTACGGGAAGCGTACTCGAAGTCGAAATCCTCGACCTTGCCGCCCTGGGTGACGGCAACGCGCGTCTCCTCCCGGTGGTAAGCGTCGATCAGCATGGTCTTGGGCATTCAAGTCTCCGCGGCTGCGGCGATACGCCGGGCCAGCCGTCATTCTTGGTATAAGATGGATGATGTGACCCGATGCCGAACGCGCGACCGCTCTCAAACGGTCTGCGCGGTGGTTATCGGTCAAGGCCATCATCATTTATGTCTTTCGGGTGCGCGGGGGACAGATATCTGCCCTGCGCTTTGAGGGGTGTACCGCGAAGCCGCGCTACGGTGTTCGCTCCAACGTCGCTTGCCGGTTTTTGGCTAGGCCTTGGGGGTCAGAGCGATCCCGCCAGGGCACATCAGGACGGTGCGATTGAACAATCTTTGCACATGCGCCCTGTCGTCAACGTAAAACCTTTGCGCCACTTCCCGAAGAACTTCAAGAACGAGGACGCTTCGATCGAATTCTGATCTTAGGGCAAGTTCTTAACGCAGCATTAAGGCAGTGCGTGGCACCGCCATCCCACATTTTGTTAAGGAGCATGGATGCGCCGCCTCACCTTGTTGTTCCCTCTTTTGGTGATTGTTCTTTGCGGCTTCCTTGCGGTTTCCGAGGCGCCTCAGGGGCCTGTCACAATCAAAAATATTCGTATGGGCGTTAACGAAAACGGGCAAACCCGGCTCGTTCTCGATGTGGAAGGGCGCCCCAGCTATCTTCTGGGTGCGACCGGCGATGTGGATCCCGAGATCGCGATCCATATCGATGATGCGCAGTTTCTGATTTCCTCAGAAACCACAGGGCGCGCCGAGGACAGCGGCAGCCTCGATGGCCGGGGCCATATCGACCGGGTGAGCTTTTCACCGAACTTGGTGCGCATCACCTTATCGGAGACAGCGCTCCCCACGCGCAATTTCATTCTACCGCCTGCAGGCAAGATCACGCATCATCGTCTGGTGATCGATCTCGACACCGTCAGGGCCGAGGATTTTGCGTCCGCTGCCCGAGAATTCACCGCGCCAGTGCCTACCGATGAAGCACCTGTGGTGGTGGCCAGCCAACGCGTTGCTCCTGCGCCATCGTTGAAACCGCGTGCGCTCTCGATGCCTGACCTGGCTGATCTTCCGGCGCTGCCCGTTCCCGCAGACAGCAAGGACAGCGAGCGCCCGATGATCGTCCTCGATCCTGGCCATGGTGGCCGCGATCCTGGCGCTTTGGGGCGGAGCGGGACACTGGAGAAAAACATTACCCTCGCCTTCGCGAAGTCTTTGCAGCGCATACTGATTCGGCGCGGCTATGACGTGGTGCTGACCCGCGATGACGATACATTGGTGCCCCATGAAGGGCGTATTCATCGGGCGCGGACGGAAGGGGCGGATCTCTTCCTCTCCATTCACGCCGATGCCCATGACGATCGCTCTTTGCGGGGCGGTTCGGTTTACACGCTTTCGGAGCGGCGTTCGGCCAAGATGGCCGATGATCTCCGCCGCGATGGCGATTTCATTCTTTATGATGTGGAGGTGTCCGGCAGTGACGATGTGGGAGAGATCCTTCTCGATCTTGCCCATTCCAACACCCGCCACAATTCCGATCGTCTTGCCAGCGCGTTGGTGACATCCATGCAACCGGTGATGCCGCTGGTGAACAATCCAAAGCGCCGTGGTGCGCTCCTGGTCTTGTTGTCGCCCGACGTTCCAGCCGTTCTTGTGGAACTTGCTTTCCTATCCAATACCCGTGACGAGGCCAATCTCGCCAGCAGCACCTGGCGCAGGACCGCGGCCAATGCTCTGGCCGATGGCATCGATGGCTATTTTGATGCTGTCGGTATCGAGGCCCGCCTCGCTGGCGGTCCGGGCGGATCGGGTTAACGCATTGAGGCGCGCCGCAGACCGTGCGAGAGGCGCTGTCATGAAAGTGATTCCCCCCCATCGATGCGCTGTTTTCGGTGCGCTTGTCCTTTTGGTTCTGACGGCTTGCGGCACGGGAAGCGGCGGCGGCTTGTCCCTTGGTCCGCAGCAACAAAGTGTCTCCGGCGCTTATCTTCAGGGGCGTTTTGCAGCCCAGGAGTTTAATATCAGTGCCGCCGAGACGGCCTTCCAGGAGGTCGCGCGGCGCGAGCCCGGTCCGAAGGGCAACCGCACGGCTTTTATCTACGCCTTAGCATCTGGTTCCAGCGACCTTGCTGAAAAACAGGCTCGGCTCGTGATTTCCTCTGTCGATGCCCAAAACGCCCTCGACGACGATATCGGTGTTCAGAAGGATCTTCCGCGGCTCACCCTGGCCACGGCTGCGATGCGCGACAACAATCCTGAAGCGGCGCTGCGCTATCTTGAAGAGGATGGTTTGACCTCGTCCCTGTCGCGATCACTCGCGGTTCTTTTGCGGTCCGCGGCGCTTTACGATGCCGAAGGGCAAGATGCGGGGGCCCGTGCGCTTCTTGATGTGGAGCAGGGGTTGTTTACCGGTCTGATCCCGCTGCAAGGCGCTTTTCTTTCACTTCTCGCCGGTGATCCGCGGGCTGCGGAAATTGGTTTCCGGGCCGCACTCGGTGCACCACGCCGGGACGTTGCCGCCCTTGGCTATGCGCAATTCCTCGAAGCCGAAGCGCGCGGTGATGACGCCGTCGCGATTTACACGAGCATGATCCAAGATGGCGGACTTTATGCCCGTGCTGGCCGGATGGGGCTCACCCGTCTCGGTGTGCTCGAGGGTCAAGACAAGACATTCCGTAAGCGTGCGGAAAAAATGCCGCCGCTTGTCGAGGATGCGGACGGCCTTTTTGCTATGGCGCTGGCGAATTATGCTTGGCTTGGTTTCGAACAAGCGATCCAGGCCCAAGGTTATGGTCCGCTTGCCGATCAACGCCGCCGCGCGTCGATGGTGGTGCCTTTGGCCCTCGCCAACCTCGCGCGGGACGTTGAGCCGAGCAGCGATATTGCAAACTATCTCGCAGCGCTCATCTACAGTTTCTTCGACGAGCCCGAAGATGCGCTTGAGGCCGTGGAAGCGATCAAGCCAACGAGCTGGCTTTACACCTTCGCCCAGCTCGAAGCGGCCGATTCGGCGCGCAACAAGGGCAGCGTGGACGATGCCATCAAGCGTTTGCGTTCGGCGATGAAGGATGATCCGGGGGCGCCGCAATTGGGTCTTCAACTGCATGCAACGCTTCTTGCTGAAAAGCGCTATCAAGAGGCTGACAAGGTCGGCACCCAGGCGATTGCCGCAGCCGAAGCGCTCAGTGCGCTGCCTTCATCACTGTGGCGTTATTATTTTTCCCGCGGTGCCGGCAGGATCGATGCGGGCACTTGGCAAAGCGGGATCGATGACCTGGAAAAGGCTTTGGAGCTGGCCCCCGATGAACCCGCCATTCTCAACCATTTGGGCTACAGCTATGTGGAAGAGGGCCAGCAGCTTGATCGTGCCTTCGGCATGATCGAGCGCGCTTTGGCGTTGCAGCCGGACAATGGCGCGATCGTCGATAGTCTCGGTTGGGCGCATTACCAGCGCGGCAATATCGACGAAGCCGTGACCTACCTTGAGCGGGCCGTCAGCCTTGAGCCCTCCGATGCGGTGATCACGGATCATTTGGGCGATGCTTACTTCGTTGCCGGACGAAAGCGTGAGGCGCGGTATGAGTGGCAACGGGTTCTCGGCCTCGATGACGCTGACGCAGAACTTCTTAAACGCGTCCGGGCCAAGTTGAACGGTGAGACCTCTGGCATTATGCCAGCAGGCGCCGTTGGGGGTAGAACGTGACCGCATCGATTGTCGCGCCGATCAAGATCAACATCGCACTGCATGTGGGTCCTCCGCGCCGTGATGGTTATCACCCGGTGGACACGCTCTGTATTTTTCCCGCTATCGGTGACGTTCTTGCCTATGAGCCTGATGGTCAGCCTGGGATCGATCTGAGCGGTGACTTCGCTGCGGATCTGCAAGGCGAAGATCACAAGCGCAACCTCGTCTGGCGGGCGTTCTCGATCTTAGGCGTGCCGCCGGAGGGCCGTTTTCTCCTGGTGAAGACCACGCCTGTCGCCTCAGGCGTGGGTGCGGGCACGGCCGATGGCTGCGCCGCGATGCTGCTCCTCAACGATGTGCTGGATTTGGATTTTGATGCTGATCAATTGACGCACATGGCTCTTGGTTTGGGGGCTGATGGTCCGGTCTGCATGGCGGCCCAGATCCACGGCGGCGGTCTTTGGCGCGCAGAAGGGATTGGCGAGCGGCTGACATGGGAGGGGCGGATCGAGCCCGTTGCCATCGTGGTGGCCAATCCGGGCTTTCCCGTTCCCACCGGCCAAGTCTTCAAGGCCTATGACCGTGAGCCCACGCCGCTCAGCCGCGCGCACCGCTCCAAGGGTGAAGGCTTGCACGACACTTTGGCGAAGACCCGCAACGATCTTGAGCCGCCAGCCATAGCGCTGAGGCCTGGGATTGCAGGTTTGCGCGATCTGATGGCCGCGCAACCCGGTGCGCGAGGCACGCGCATGTCCGGCTCCGGCGGCACCTGCTATGCGCTCCACGCCAGCCGCGCCTCGGCTGATCGCGCGGCTGTCTCGTTACAAAGTTCAGGCTTTTGGGCCGAATCGGCCTTCATTCTTCCAGGGTAGGGAAAGAGGAGGGTGCTTTTGCCGACGGCTTCTGTCGCGTTGGTTTTTGGATTGAGCGCCGCGGTGATCGCGGGGCTGTTCACCCATGCTTTTTGCAAAGTTGTGATCCACAACGGTTTCGCCCTCGATGAAGTCTCCCAACGCTCCAATCACAGCGTGCCCACCCCCAGGCTTGGCGGGGCGAGCATTCTCTTAGGCCTCGGCGCAGCTGCCGCCGTTTTGACAGCGACGGGGCTGATCGGTGGGCCAAGCCTATCGGTGCTGATGATGGCTTTCGCTGCGGGCGCGATTGGCCTCGCCGATGATCTCTCGGCGCTGCAACCCATCCCCAAGCTTGTGCTTCTCAGCATCGTTGCCGTGTTGTCGGCTGTTCTTCTTGGACCTCTTGAGGTCATGCCTATCCCATTCATCGGTTGGGTCACGCTTCCGAGCACTGTGGGTCTGCTGCTTGCGGCTTTCTGGCTCTTGGCGATCATGAACGTCACCAATTTCATGGATGGGCTCAACGGCCTGGTGGGGAGTTTTTTCATCATCGCCGTGATGGGCAGCGCTTTGTTCGTGGGCGGTGCAACCGGGTGGTGGGTTCTTGCGGCCCAGGCGGCGGCTTTGGGGTTTTTGTTTTCCAATGCTTTCCTGGGGCGGATTTTCCTGGGCGATGCGGGAAGCCTCACTTTGGGCTTTCTCATGGGCGCTGTGCCTTTGGTGAGCACAGGCGAGGAACGCGGATTTTGGCTGACACCGCTGATCGTGCTTCCGCTCATCAGCGATGTTGCCATCACACTTGTTAGGCGGGCTGCGCGGGGGGCTCGGCTGACTGAGCCGCACAGGGATCATCTTTATCAAAGGCTCAAGGCTTCGGGCTGGTCTCACCAAGTGGTGGCCATCGCTGTTCTGACATCGGGTCTGTTTGCGCTTCTCATTGCCGCTAGCATGGGGCCTCAACTCACCGTGAACCCCCTCCAGTATTGGGGTGCGGCGATTCTGATCTGTGCCGTCTGGGCCGCTTTGATGATCGGTCTTCGCGCGCTCAAACCCGTTCCGCGGCGTTTAGAAGGGACGCTCCGCTGACGAAGCCGCCAAGTTCTTGAGGATGGTTTTCAACGGGTGATCCGGGAGCGGATCGAGCGCTTCCAAAGCTTCGTCGATAAAGCCGCGGGCATGGCGCAGCGCCTTCTCGGCGATACCGTCCCGCTCGATCAATCTGAGGGCCTCATCGAGATTGGCTGGGTCGCCATCATGGCCAAAGGCCTCCCGCCAGAACGCCCGCTCCGCATCATCGCGGGCCGCCTCGAACGCCAAGATCACCGGCATGGTCATCTTCCGCTCACGGAAGTCGTCACCGATGGTTTTGCCGAGGGGTGATCCGCCTGCGCCGTAATCGAGGGCATCGTCAACAAGTTGGAAGGCAATGCCGAAATGCATGGCGAACGCGGCGAGGGCATCGCTATGGGGGTTGGGGCCCATCCCCAAAGCGCCTGCACGGGCGGCGGCCTCGAACAAGGTGGCTGTCTTGGCACGGATGACATTGAGGTGCATCGCGGCGGTGGCGTCGATATTGCCCTGGGTTTCAAGCTGCAACACTTCGCCTTCGGAAATCGTGCAACTGGCGCGGCTCAAGATATCGAGGACGGGCAGCTGGCCTGTCTTCACCATCAGCTCAAAGGCGCGCGCGAAAAGAAAATCTCCGACGAGGACGGACTCCTTGTTGCCGAAGACGACATTGGCTGTCTTGAAGCCGCGCCGCAGGGCGCTGTCATCCACCACGTCGTCGTGGAGCAGGGTGGCAGCGTGGATCAGCTCCACGGCGGCGGCCAGGTAGCGGGCGTTCTCACCGCCCACCCCAGCGATCTGCGCGCTGGCCAAGGTGATCAGGGGCCGGAGTCGTTTGCCGCCGGCATTGATCAGATGCCGCGCCACATCGGGGATCAATGTCACATCGCTGCCCAGATGATCCAAGATGACCTGATTGGTGGCGTCCAGCTCATCGGTGAGCGCGGATTTCAGCGCGGCGGCGGCCTCGGGAAAGGCCACCATCTCGCCTGTGTCGCTCGTCTGAACTGCTAATGCCATGCTGGTCTCCGAACAGCCGCTTTCATCATATGTGACAGTTTCGGCATCACCGAACGCGGCAAAGCGCGCCTTAGCGGGATGAATGCCCTTATTGAACCATCAAACTCCTTTGCTTAACGCAAGTTGGATGTCCCGTCTTCTCAAAGCGTTGCGCGCCCCGTTCCGTCTTTTCCGCAGTGAAGTGCCCCTGGTGCAAGTGGTGGAGCTTCAAGGCGCCATCGCCCCGTCCTCGCGGGGCAGCAAAAGCATGTCCGCTGCCTCCGTCGATTCGGGGCTTGTGAAAGCGTTCAAGAACAAGGACGCCAAAGCCGTGGTGATCGCCATCAACTCGCCCGGCGGCTCACCGGCCCAGGCGCGCATGATCTCCGAGCGCATTCGCCTTTTGAGTATCGAGAAGCAGATCCCAGCCTATGCCTATATCGAGGATATCGGCGCTTCGGGCGGCTATATGATCGCTGTGGCGGGGGAGGAGATCTGGGCCGACCCGTTTGCGATCGTCGGATCCATTGGTGTCATTTCGGCAGGCTTTGGCTTCCAGGAGTTGATCGAAAAGGCTGGCGTCGAACGCCGGGTGCACACAGCAGGCACCAACAAGATGCGGCTCGATCCTTTCCAGCCCCAGAAAGACGAGGATCGCGCGAAGCTGAAGGCGATCCTCGACAAAACCCACGCGCTTTTCATCGAGATGGTCAAAACCCGCCGGGGGGAGCGCATAAAAGGTCCTGATGATACGGTCTTCAGCGGCGATTTCTTCCTTGCCGGTGAGGGGCGGGAGCTCGGGCTTGTGGATGAGATCGGTGATTTGCGCGCGCTTTTGAAAGAGCGCTTTGGCCATGACGTCAAAATCAACCGAATCAGCGCCCAACGTTCGGGGCTCCTTGCCCGTCTTGGCGCAGGCCTGAGCGGCGGTTTGGTGGATGCCGCGGCGGAGAAAGCCGAGGAGCAAGCTTTGAGAGCGCAGTTTGGTCGCTAGAGCCGTTTGAAGCTGATGCTATTCAGTTTTACGGTTTCAAACGACCCTAGGCTTGCGGGCGATTCGTGGGTAGTCTTTCGGGCATGACCCCTTTCGCTGCTCTTCTGACCACCGCGGCTGTGGCTGCAGGTTCCATCACCGCAGCAAGAGCGCTGCG